>NZ_JAVKEA010000149.1:0-18777 GCF_040221695.1 Coleofasciculus sp. E2-BRE-01
GCTAGCAATTTTGCCTCACTATGTATTAAAGTTTCCTGTTTGGAAAAAACGTTGTGGATGAATAGATGAGGTCAATGGTGGTAGGTGTTAGGTTTTTTAGCCTCCAACAGACACCCGACATCCGACATCCGACACCCGACATCCGACATCCGACACCCGACACCCGACACCCCACACCCTTGCTCAACCGAGCTTTTCACCTTAAGTTGACACCAATGGGCAATGCCTTGCCCCTACCGGATAGAAATCTGCTCATCGTCCCGGAAAAACTTGACCCGCTTCAATTTGCAGAAAACCAACTACCCTTATAATGGGTAAAAGAATTTGACACTCATCCGGTTAAAAACACGGATAATTCTTGGGCTGATCCTGCCTCCGGTTATCCGCATCAAAGAATTGGTTCACCTTGGGTCTTACGGAGCATTCTTGAGTCTTTAAACTCACTCCTCAAGCTTAAATTCCCGTGTGTCCCACGGTATTCTCATCGCCTTCTCAGGTCTTACATGATGCGGGTCTATCCCAATGTATAAAGCTGCCTCTAGCTCCACACTTTATACAAATTTCCATCCCCTTCTCTCGTTGGAGGGGAGTCAGACGAACTTGAACATCCTCTTAGGTCGAGAGCATACCCAACACATTTTTATTGCACATAATTATAGCAAATACCATTCGGAAGTAAAGAGACTGGCGAATAAATTCGCTTGCTGGATGCAACGCGAAAGTTTCATCCCTCGGTTAAATATGCCCTCGAACGAAGTGAAGGGACGCGAGGGCTTTCACCTTTGCTATCCTGTAAAGAAGTAATAACGACAAGATTTAGGGACACTTAACCTATTGTGTTTGTTCTTAGCGGCTACGAATATTTCCTAGGGTTCTTACTGGCAAGCAGTTTAGTCCCCGTCCTCGCACTGGCAGCCTCTAAGCTGCTGCGACCCAGCATCCGCGACCCCGAACGCCGGACGACTTATGAATCTGGCATGGAACCGATTGGGGGCGCTTGGATTCAGTTCAATATCCGATACTACATGTTTGCCCTGGTCTTCGTGATTTTCGATGTGGAGACCGTATTTCTCTATCCCTGGGCAGTGGCATTCAATCAGCTAGGACTACTAGCGTTTATCGAAGCACTCATCTTTATTGCAATTCTCGTTGTTGCCCTCGTTTACGCTTGGCGCAAAGGAGCTTTAGAATGGTCGTAAACTACCCCGTCCATGGTTAGGCATGGAAGAGGCTTTCCAAAAGCCTATGTTTACCAGCCTAAGTTCTGCCTTGAACGACGACGTTATGTCTAAGTGTTAAAGTTCGTACCTACGGATGCGTAGCTAGTCTGTAGCTCTACAACTCCAGCATTAAACAGGTTATAGGGAAAAGCCAGTGTGTTGGAGAAAGTACCGAGACATAACTTTGGCGAAGCTAACGTTACCCCGAAAGGGAGGGGCGCAAGCCCAATCAAACAACCCATATCCGTACAGGTTAAAAGCACGAGGAAAGTAACTACCCAGGCGACAGGCAAGGGCAATATGTCGAACGTCGGCGAGTAAATCCAAGGCGGTAGGGGTTTAGAGTTTTTTGTACTTTACCTAGGAGGCGCGGCTTTCTAACTGCCCATACTATCTATGGATGAGGTATCCAGTCGCGAATATTTGGATGAATACAGATACAGCAAACGCGGCACCCCAAAAGCCGCAACCCAAAGAAAAAATTCTCAATCCCATCAGTCGTCCTCAGGTCACGCAAGACCTCTCAGAAAACGTCATTTTGACGACAGTAGACGACCTCTATAACTGGGCTAGGCTATCCAGCCTGTGGCCCATGATGTATGGAACCGCCTGCTGTTTCATTGAATTTGCGGCGATGATTGGCTCTCGGTTTGACTTTGACCGATTTGGATTAGTCCCGCGTTCGAGTCCCCGACAAGCGGATTTGATTATTACGGCTGGCACAATCACGATGAAAATGGCACCAGCGCTGGTGCGTCTGTATGAGCAAATGCCGGAACCTAAATATGCGATGGCGATGGGGGCTTGTACGATTACTGGGGGGATGTTCAGCGTCGATTCACCAACCGCCGTGCGGGGTGTGGATAAGTTGATTCCCGTGGATGTTTATATTCCTGGTTGTCCACCTCGTCCCGAAGCGATTATGGATGCGATCGTTAAACTTCGTAAGAAGGTGGCAAATGAGTCTATCCAGGAACGGGCAACTCTGAGCCCAACCCACCGCTATTACAGCACCACTCATAGCATGAAGGTAGTGCCAGATATTCTCACAGGTCAATACTTGCGGTCTGAAAATCGCCACACTCCACCGAAGGAGTTAACCGAAGCGATGGGAATGCCTGTACCCCCCGCACTGAAGTCGTCTCAACAGCAGGAGGTCAATCGTGGCTGAAGAAGAATCCAAAGAACAGACCCAAGAGAATACTGAAGAATCCCCACTCGCTGAGACAGGAGAAGTCCACGGATGGCTGAAGGAAAACGGCTTTGAAACCGAGTTAATGGAACCGGATCACCTGGGAATTGAGGTGATTAAGGTACAACCCGAGGTCTTGATTCCCGTTGCCACGGCTCTGTATGCTTATGGGTTTAACTACCTGCAATGTCAAGGGGGTTATGATGTCGGTCCTGGCGAAGAGTTGGTCAGCTTCTACCATTTAATTAAGATCAGCGATGATGCTGAGCAACCTGAAGAAGTTAGGGTGAAGGTATTTCTACCACGAGAGAATCCCACGATGCCCTCAGTGTATTGGATTTGGAAGAGTGCTGACTGGCAAGAACGGGAAACCTACGATATGTTCGGCATTGTCTATGAAGGACACCCCAACTTGAAGCGGATTTTGATGCCGGAAGATTGGGTGGGCTGGCCCCTGCGGAAGGATTATATCTCGCCTGACTTCTATGAATTGCAGGATGCTTATTAATTTGAGCAACTCCTTCCCATCTTAAAAAGTAGTGCGAGCATCTTGCTCGCCTACTTTTAAACAAGAGTAAGTAAAGTCAGACAATAATGTTTACAGGTAGCTTTGCGAGCCAAATAATTGGTTAAAGATTACCACTTGATTCAGGAAATGTTCGCTTAAATTCCTCAATTAAATCGTCTAGTTCTTCGAGGGCTTGATCAACATCGATTCTCAGAGTACCTAAATTCGGTTCCTCCAACAGTTTAACGAGAAACTCTCGCTTACTCTCAATGACAGTTAGGCGCTCTCGCATGGCTTGTGAGTCCATAATTCCTATCCTTTAGTTTCGCTATTTTTCTAATTGGCAAACCAACAATGATATAAGGTGAGGCGTTCCCTCAACCCAGGCATATCAACGATGTGTGGAGAGGTACACCTAGAAAATAGATCGATTTCCTGGGTCGTACATCTGCCACAACTAAATATTAACATGCTGTTGTTTTATCCTTCCCTTAAGCAAGGAATAAGTTTCCAAGATTTCAGTTGATGATTCAATTACTGAACGGGTATCCTAGCTGAGGAAAGGAGGACGTTTGGATTTAGTCGGTTTATTTTTAATCACTTCGGCAATAAATCGCTTTAATGCCTTTTCTCGATTTTTCATAAACGCTGACCAAAAGCCGGGATAAAATTCATCCATGGTTTTTGCCAACGCCCAAACATCAACAGCCAGAATATTATTTAGGGTTTCATCCTCACGCTTTAACGAATCAAGCTGATCGCGAAAACGGGGGTTTTTTGAGGATGCTTGTTGCTTTTTTTCTTGAATCATTTTAAAAAATGCGGCAATAGAGACAACAGCAG
Source organism: Coleofasciculus sp. E2-BRE-01 (assembly GCF_040221695.1). Taxonomy (NCBI): domain Bacteria; kingdom Bacillati; phylum Cyanobacteriota; class Cyanophyceae; order Coleofasciculales; family Coleofasciculaceae; genus Coleofasciculus; species Coleofasciculus sp. E2-BRE-01. The sequence continues at coordinate 3,764 of NZ_JAVKEA010000149.1, forward strand.
ACTAAACAAAACTGGGCTTATAAAAACTGTTTACATACCATGCTACAGAGAAGGTTGGACTTCTGCCGACACAGCGATCGCACTACGAGAGAGCGAATTTGCCTAGTATAACGAACGAAGACAATACGACGTTGACGCTTTTGCCTTTGCTCCCCTAGAGCAATTCAGGCAAGATCCACGATCTAAAACATGGATGTTCTGCACCCGATCATTTCCCATGCCACCCCTTGACACCGATAATAAAGCTAAAGTGATTGTTGTGTAGATAGTTAAATTAAGATGTTACGCAAAATTTCCTTGGGAACGGTAGGATTGTGGGTTGGGGGAGTACTGACCATCATCGGCTTTGTGGCTTATGCCACCGAGAACGCGACCTTAAATTTAGTGGGATTTTTCTACGGCGTCCCCATCTTACTGGGCGGTTTTGCCCTGAAAGCCGCCGAACTCAAGCCTGTACCTTTAAGTCAACCCACACCACCAGACGTGTTGGAACAGCGACAGCAGACAGCTACTCCCATTCAAAACCAAATTCGCCAAGATGTGATGCGTTATCGTTACGGTCAAGACGCTCACTTAGATAGCTCTCTGGAAAGTTTGGGTCTCTCACCTAGCGATGAGGAACGACCAGACCTCAATAGTTTACGAGAAACTGTAGTGGATGGTGCTTACACGTTAGTACTGGAATTTTACTCGCCGCTGATTCCCTTTGAAACATGGGAACAAAAGCGGGAAAAAATAGAAAAATTCTTTGGTCCGAATATCCGAGTTGAATTGAGCCAACCTGAAGAAGACCAGGTTGATGTGGCGTTGATTGCTGCACCTTAACGTTGGTAGGTGGGGACAATTAAAGTTAACGGCGGAGATAGTCATTAGTCATTAGTCATTCGTCATTTGTAAGGAGCCATAGAGTTGGCTCAAAGGCGTGGCACTAATACTATGGGCGAGGATAGAGGCAAAAATTAGCAAGCTGCTAACTACCCAAACCTGGTGATTACCCGTGAGGCGCAGCGCTAGATGAGAGTAGTAAAGAGCCGCAACGCCAATGGGACCAAACCAACCCACGAACAGAGGATCTGAGACACCGTGCAGGCGCTTAATCAAAGGACTGAGAGCCAGGATGGCGGGGAGGCGGCGCAAGAACAAGACGGCTACCACTAGCAGTAAGCCTTTCCAGCCCAGTTGTAGCCAGTCTTGCCAGGGCATGACCAAACCCAATAACAGGAAAATGGGTAGAGTAAAGAAGCGATCCACAGCTTCTTGGATACGCTCTTCCTGGGTTCTTTCCTGAGTATTTACGAGTCCATCAAAGACTAATCCGGTGATAAAAACGGCTAAAATACCATCGCTACCCAGTAACTTTGCTGCCCCCAATGCCAGAAGTGAAAGGGCAATTGTATAAGCCAGAATTGATTTTTTCTCAATTAAGTCCTTCTTTTCAGACCAGACTAATAATCGACCTGCCGTATAGCCCAACAATACAGCAACCACAACAGCGACACCGATTTCCCAAAGTATGGTGTGCATCACCCAATGGGAAATAGCTTCTCCGGGCGATCGCGTCAGGAGTAGAATGGGTAGATAGACGATTGGATATGCTAACCCATCATTCAACCCCGATTCACTGGATATGAGGTGACGTAGGCGTCCGGGAATATTTTCCTCAGCAATGACACCCGTAACAATATCCGTCGAGACAACCGGGTCAGTCGGTGTTACCACTGCCCCAATCACCATCGCTACCCCAAAGGGGAGACCCAATACCCACCATACCAGTAAACCACTACTCAACCACATCAGGGGCATGACTAGCCCCAGTACCACGGCTAAAGACTTCCAGTGTCGGGGAACATATCCTTTGGGTATGCGTAGGGCGACACCCATTAAACCAATGGCAAGAGTTAAACGGGCAGCTTCCTCAATCAAAAGTTCTTTATTGCCCCACCAGCCCGTTATATCAAGCCAACCTAGAACATGGGGACTCATCAGAATACCCAACAGCAGCGCAATAGTCGAGTCGGAAAAATACATCCGCCGCAGTGGTTTAGAGAGTAGCCCCACAGCCACAACCAGTGCGGCGATGGCGGTTATAGCAATGTTTAGCTGATTCATGATGAGTAGGATAGGGCTGGTTTACACAGATTTACCGATTTATTAGTCAATAAATCCCTTGACTAAATTATCATTCTTACAAAAACTTCAATCATTCTTTATAAGTTAATAAGTTAAAATAAAACTGTGAATTTAAGAATATACCTAAAGGTAGATCATAGGAATAGGCAAAGTAATTATGCAGTAATTGTATTGACAAGAATCAACTATATCCAACTATAGAAAGGTGTATTAATAACTATTTATACTGTATACAGCAAAATGAAAGTGATGAGGTAATTAATACGCTCCAACAAATACCCGACCCAGAATATGGAAGTCTGGCAGATGTAGAAAAAGGCGTTGGTGAGATTAAATAGTTAATGAAATTATTGGCATAAAAAAGCAACCACGCCCATTGCTGAGAGGGTTTTAGAGTTTAATTTAAAAAGGTCAATTTACAAGGAACTCCAGACGTTGAAGGTCAGGAGTCCTTTTTTACTAAGGCTTTTCTAGCCGCACGATATACCATTGCAAATATTCTCCAGGTTCCATATCCAAATCACAAGCAGTTTCCATTAAATACTTGGCTTGCTCCTCCACAGAAGAAAACTGCTGTAAATCACGGGGTAAATTATCCTGCCGTGTTGCTAAAATAGCTTTGAGTTTTTCCAGTAACTCTTCAGGTGTGAGGAATTGCTCAGGTTGGTTCGTTTCCAGAACAACATAAGCATCCTCTTGGTACATGATTGAATCAGGCATGGTTCATTCCGGGTATAGTTCAACAGTGATTAGTCTTGGTTCCCCGTTCCTAGGCAGAACCTGGAATGCTCAGAACACAAGGTTGGAGTCATTCCTTGCATTTAGTATAGAAAAATGACAAATGATCCATAACCAATATCAGTATGTTTCTCTCCCTGGAATACGAAAGAGCGTTAGAATCCCTCGGCTATGACTATTTTGATGAAGTCGCCGCCGCCGAATTTCCCTGTCATCACCTGCGGTTCCGTAATGACCAACTGCTGCCAATTTTAGGGTTAGACCCGCAAAGGGTGACAGATGCCGATTTTATCCAGGCGTTTGGTCAGTTTGTCGGCATACGGCCCTTTTTAGCACTACGCTATCACGGGTATCAGTTTGGCGAATATAATTCTAGATTGGGAGATGGTCGCGGCTTTCTCTTTGGTCAGGTGCGGGGAAGTGATGGCGAACTCTATGATTTTGGCACGAAAGGTTCTGGGACAACTCCCTATTCTAGGGGTGCGGATGGTCGATTGACTCTCAAAGGTGGAGTACGGGAAGTTCTAGCGGCGGAAGCGTTGCATGGTTTAGGTGTGCGTACCTCTCGCTGTTTAAGTTTGATTGAAACCGGGGAACATTTGTGGCGAGGGGATGAACCGTCACCCACTCGTTCATCGGTGATGGTACGGATGAGTCGTTCTCATATCCGGTTTGGCACGTTTGAACGGTTGCGCTATTTTAAGCGTCGGGATTTAATTAAAACGCTGCTTGATCATGTCATTGATTATTACTATCCGCATCTATTGCAACAGCAGGATAGAGTTGAGCAATATCGCCAATTTTACGCTGAGTTAGTGAAACGAGTGGCAGAGTTAGCGGCTCAATGGATGGCAGCAGGCTTTTGTCATGCTGTTTTAAATACGGATAATATGTCGATTACGGGGGAAAGTTTTGATTATGGCCCTTATGCGTTTATCCCCACCTATAATCCTGTGTTTACGGCGGCGTATTTTGACTATTACGGACGCTATTGTTATGGCAATCAACCGAGTATTTGTCGGTTGAATTTGGAAATGTTGCAGCAACCGTTAGGCATGGTGATTCCGGTTGCTGATATGGAAGCTGGGTTAGCGGCTTATGAGGAACAGTATTATCAGGCTTATCGGCAGTTGATGCTGAATAAGCTGGGATTTGAGCAAGTGAATGAATCCCAAGGGAATGAGTTATTGAAGAGGACGATTGAGTTGTTAAAGGAAACTCAGGTAGGATATCATGCCTTCTTCACCGAATTAACCCAGCAGTTTCACCCAAGTTGGCGCGATGATGTCTCACAAATTTTTAAGCAGGCGTCTTTTTGCCAGTCGGCTGAACAGCAAGTATTGTTAACCAATTGGCGCGAATTATATCATCATATTTTGCAGGATTTGTCAACGGATGAGTTGGCGAAAATGGCTGAGCGGTTACAGGAGAAGAATCCGAAAACTGCATTACTACGACCGATTATTGAAGATGTTTGGGCAGCTATCGATCGCGACGATAATTGGCAACCGTTTGATGAGTTGGTGAGACGCTTACAAAGAAAAAAATAATCTTATATTTGTCATTTGTCATTTGTCATACTCGCTCCCTTGAGAAGCAAGCTACTGGACTGACACAGCTAAAATTGTGGAATAGATTTGACGTTTAAACCGGGCGCAAGCCTTGCGCCCCTACAATTCTAATCCACCAAATAAGGTGTGCCACGCCACTACGTTTATATAAGGGCTGAAATCAGTGTTAAGTAGTCGGACAAAAGAAAACAGCACCATACTAAGTTTTGTACACAAAGATCAAACCCTTACTGTTCCCTGTTCCCTGTGACACACCGAGCGTGTTACCAAGCGGAGTCGAGGTAAGTCGAGGTGTTCCCTGTTGCCTAATCTCAACCGTTCACGTTAATTGTGTCCACCTACTTATTATTTCAAATAAATCAATAAATTCAGCCCAGGAATAGTCCGAGAAAGTGTCCATAATAACAGGGCAATATAAGCAAGACCCAAACCCCACTGATACCACGCCAATGTACTAATAATACCGGGAACATGTTCCTCTCTCAAGCGAATATCATTAAATCCAAACTTAAGTAAATTATTAAAACTAAAGTCATAATAATTCAGCCAATTCCAGCGACGATCCCAAAGAATCGGCATATAGCGATCGCGGAAAAAGCCAAATCGAGGCATAACTGGGAGGCGTCCAATCAGGAGGCGTAATTGCCGCATTCCTCCATCTTCGACAAAATAGGTGATATTGAGCATATCGTGATAACGCCCTTGCCGATACAGTCGCCACACCAGCAATAGGGGTATAGGGAAGAGAAGTCCCGCCAAACACAATAGCGTCAGCCAGGGTTGTTCACTGGTTTGAAAAATCGCGATCGCACCGCCCACAGTAGCCGCCGCCCCACTCCCCACCATGTACACTGTTTCTAGAGAGGTGGGTAGAATCGGTTTAGGGTAACGTCGCCGCCAACGGTCAAGCAACCAAAACAGCAATCCGAAATAGGCGATCGCAATCATTCCCACGCCGAACACTAAGCCAAAACTGGTACCATCGGCACTTAATAGCAGCAGTAAACTTAATCCCGCCCAGTGTAACCCATCGATTAGCCAATGGCGCGATCGCAGATTGATATCCTCGCGACCCATTAATTGGAGAATGCTACCCAGTAACCGTCCCCACAGTTGTTCTCGTCGTAATCGTTCCCGGAGATAATCTAAGGAATTCGCATCGGGAATTTGTTCTTGTTCGCGAAAGTTGCGGACTAAATTTCGCAGTACATCCTCATTCCCTTCTAACTGGGGAACGGATAGAATTTGTCCCACATGACCCGCATCACCAAAAATTTTAGCTTCGTCGGAGTCAAAGGTCATCCCAGCGACTTTAACATAAGCATTGGGGGAAAAGCGGGTATTACTAAAATCCATTTGGTCGAGTAGACTCGCATCCCGCATTAAAATCGGTTGCTGGAACTGACTTCCTCGAAAGCTAGTGGATTTTTCCCACGTCGCCTCGGTGAGTAACAACGACTGAGTAAACCGACTTTTGCTTAACAACGTGCGATCGCGCCATATCACTTGGGAAAAATCCGCATCTTGTAGCCATTGGCTTCCGGTAAAATTGGCTAACTGCACAAACTCCGCCTGACTAAAATTCCCATTTCCATGAAACGTAGACCGACTAAAATTGGTTATCCCTTTAAACTCCACCTGAGTAAACCCGGCTTTATCAAAGAAGGTATCACCGCTGAAGTTAATATCTCGACCAAACGTAGTGTTACTAAAATCAACAGATTGGCTAAAACTACTCCCTGACCAATCGACTTCCTGGATAAACACAGCCTCAGAAACTTCTAAGCGTTGCAGAAAGAAGGTATTGGCGAAATTAATCGCACCACTTAGACGAGTTTGATTCAGTTTTAGAGTCCCCCGAAAGACTGTAACCGAGGGAACTTGGTCACTGGCTTCGGTAATAAAGCGAGAATCTTTTGCTAATTTTTCTTGTTCCTGTTCAGTTAACAAGGAAGGCAATGTGGCTTGGGAGAGGGCGGTTTGCAAGCCTAATTTGCTAGCGGTAAACTCCCCTTGAATTAAGGATTCACTTAAGTCTAAAGCGAGAGGGGTTTGAGAACGAGTCAGCTTGCTTTGCAGGTGTTGATAGAACTGATCCCGAAAGTCTGTATTCTCGTTGGTTAAATCAATAACGAACTGGTGCAGATCAATCGTGGAAATGCCTTCGCTTTGAATCGGGGATTCTAGGCGTTCTTCCAGGAGTTCCAGGGTTAACGGTTGACGTTCTGGAGTGGCGGCGAAGGCGGGGAGGGGGATGAGGAGGAGAAATGGAAGCAGGAATCCGAGGAGTCGCTTGGGGAAAGGGTATAAGAATTTAATTGGCTTCAAGGCGATTGTATCGTTAAAGGTTCGTTCAATTATTTTACTGTGAAATATGAGATCCTTTTTTCTCCATATTTATCTTTTTATTCTTCACTTTTTACGTACTTGACACCTTACTGCTGAAGCTGGTTGAGTTTATTTTTGGCTGAAAGCAGAAGCTGTTGGGCTTCCAAATAAGGGGTTGTACCATTGGATATCTTTTCCAGTTCATAGATGATTCCCTGTAACTGACTGATAATCCGATAATTGCCGTTTACATCATTGGCATTGGTAGGAGTAAGGCGTAGTAAAATTTGAATTTGGGATTGAGCTTTTTCCAAAGCTTTGACAGCATCGGCTTCCTCTTGCCGTCGGATTTTTATTTGTCCTAAGTTCGCTTTGTATTGTGCCAGTAGTTCTTGTGCTTTTCCATAAGCGGCTAAATCATCATCAGAAATCCGCTCAAGTTCCTGAATCGCCTCTTTCCATAAGTTTTCTATCTGTTCCCACTTAGCAACACTGTGAGGTGGGTTTTGGGCAGCTTTAGCGGCTTGCCAAGAAAACTGTTGTGCAACTAGAATTAAGGTCATGGTACGCTCATTCCCCGCAACTAGACCAACCACTTCTTTAAAATCCCGTTTGTAATTATCGAGTTTAGCTTGTGCTGTTTTACCTGCCAAAGTCTGACCGGGAATTTGCTCTAATTGATCGAGGGCTGAACGCCAATCTGCGATCGCGAGTTGTTTGTCTGTTGGCGTTGAAGCTTGCTGATAGTGCTGTTTGGCTTTCAAAAGTTCTTGTTCGCTATCAGTCAACAAAATCTGAGCATTCTTTTCTTGGAATACCTTAGTTTCTAATTCCCCAAGCTTTTTGCGGACTGTATTGAAGCCATAAATGCTAAAGTACGAGTCATACCACCAATATCTGTATTCTGGTAAATCCTTTAAAAATCCCGTGGGTAACTTGTCAAGATGTTGCTGGGCTGCTTGAAATTTTTGTTCTCCCAACTCTAAGTCAGCTGGACTTGTTGCTTTATTAATTAACCGTTCGGCTTGTTCAACCGCCGTAATAGCTTGTCGGTAGTTAGAGTCTAGGGTGATATAACTGGGTAACAGTAGAATAGGAGCATTCCGTGCCACGGGACGGCGAATGACTGAATAAGGCAAATTAGCAACCCAAATCATCATCGCGACAATGCCAAGGGGGATACCAATTAGTATCATTGTCCAAAAGACTTTAGCTAATCCTCGCCGTTTAGGTTTTCCATAAGTAGCGTAGTAGTTTTTCTCAGCTTGTTTGGCGAGAGCAGTAAGGGATTTGGAGGAAGATTGAGTGGAAGTTGGTGGTTTGAGTATCACAGGTTGGGTACTGATGACTGAGGGATCAATTCCCTTGTTCTGGGCTTGCTTGCGCGGGAACTTGAAGCGTAGGGGGTTGAAGTTAGCCATAAAGCAGATCCACTCATCTTTTTATTTAATTATGCCCTACACTTCGGTAAATTAAGATCCCCCGTCTAGAAATTACAGCGGTAACGGCTGTATTAACACACCCTGCCTTGTGTGAGTATTCAACCGGATTTGACCGGATTTGACCGGATTTGATCGGACGCGATCGCTTGACAAGGTTTCGGTTTTGGGGGATAATTTTTTATAATGGGAAAATGTGCCAGCCTATAGACTCGTATTTGGCGTTTGAGGAAGGTCGATAAGTTGGGAAAACCTCAGGAAAACTTCACGTTAATACTTATATCTTGCACCACTGGCGTTAAACCATCTTGGGTTAAAACCAAAGGAACTCAAAGCTTGCAGTTATCTAACATACGACTGCATCTCTAGTTTTAGTCCATTTTAATGGACTTCAGCTATAAGCCAAGAACTTGCGTTCTTGGCGGGTGTAGGGGCTTATTTTAAATTAGAAGACAACAAGGCGGCGAGTTGGGTTTTAAACTGATTCAATTCAAACAATTCAATTGTTCTTTTTCGTAACATTTCTGGATTGTACACTATTTTATTCAAATAATGTCCTTGGATAATTTCAATAAGTTTGGTAGCAATATCCTCGACATTATTGGGATCAACTAAGCATCCTAATTCCCCACTAGCCAACGGTTGAACAGAACCATCTTGATTCCCGGCTAAAACAGGTTTACCACAGGCTAATGCTTCTAAAAAAACAATGCCAAAGCCTTCCCCCTGACTGGGCATCGCAAACACATCACAAAGGTTATAATGATCGCATAATTCCTCATCTGTCAAAAATCCTGGCAAAGTCACGCAATCATCGAGGTTTAAGCTGGTAATTAAGGTTTGAATCCTCAGTCTATCATCACCTTTACCCGCGAGAATATAGTGAATATTGGGAATATGCTGACGAATTTTGACTAAGGCATGGAGAATTTGATCGTAGCCTTTATGCTTAGCCATACGACCCAGGCGAGCTACTGTTAATATTATCGGTTGATTGGGGGTTATATTATACCGTTGTAGTAAGTAAGTTGGTTTAGAATTTATCTGGAATTGTTTAGAATTAAAAGTATTAAATAATAAATGAATTTTATCGGCATCAATATTTTGCTCTTTAATTAATCTCTGTTTTGTATATTCACTAACAGCAATGACTTTTTCGGCTCCCTGTAATACGAGTTTGTGGGATTTTCTTTGTGTAGACCAAACCTCAGTACCATGAGCAATGAACCAGTAAGGGACTCCATTTATTCGTTGAAGTATATAGCAAGCGATCGCATAGTTGATATGGGTAGATACTACTAAACTTGGACGCTGCCAAATGCCTTGTAAAATTATTGTAATTGCCAAAAGTATAGTTTGTAGCAATCGGGGAAAATGTCCGAAATAGTGAAATTTAGTATGCGGTAGAAATTGAAGATTTTGCAGGTTTTCTGAATCGTTTTTATCATATTTTATAAAAATGTCATAATTGGCATCCGGATATAACTCTTGTAATGATTTGAGCAAGAAAGCTGAATAAACCTGCACTCCTCCCTTAAATTCAAAGATATTAGGGAATATGAGATAGAAATGATTGTTTTTTAATGGGTGTTGTTGAGTCATGGTAAAATCCAAATTTATTTGAGCGTTGGTTCAACTTTTGTTCCTGATATAACTGCTAGGGATAAAAAATACAGCTCAATCGTTGTAAAGGTATAGTCTTCAATGAAAAAGTCAAGCATTTGCGATGCTAAAAATAGAAGTATGAGGACAGTGACAAAATTACTCGGCTTGAGATCCGATGCTATTTTCAACAAGAAACCAATAAACATTAGTAATCCAGGTATTCCCAGTTCTGTACCTATATTTAAAAATATATTATGGGCGTGAAAACCTTTGACACCAAAAATTTGTTTTCCTATATGTTCGGCAAAAACGCCTAGTCCTATGCCTGTTATTGGTTGTTTAGTCATTTCACTAATAGCCGCTTTCCATAAAGCTAATCTCGACAAAGCTGTTGATTTGGGATTTGATATTTTTGTTTCAAGGGAACTCGGGTTGGGAAAGTTTTGATTCAATAGCTCAAATCCAGGAAATATATTACTATTAACTAGTCCTAGTTTATAATTGGCAGGGGGATACAATAAGATACAAATAATTAACAAGAAAGATAACGAAATAAACTTAATGTTATTGATTATTTTTGTTTGCCTAAGTAGAACTAACCCTAAAATAAAGACTAACCATGCATTTCGGCTTGTAGAAATTGCTAGGGAAATAACCAACAGTACTTCGCTGATATAGAAGTAAATTGTAGAAATAATTTTTTTCTGGTATAGAATCAGAGTCAAACTCGCGCCTATCGCCATTAAAACGCCAAACTGATTTGGGTTTTGCATGATTGAACCAATCTGAGGATGGAAGCTGGGATACTTTAACAGTCTAAACATCCACATTTTTGGGAAGACTATTTCTACCCAACCTAAAATAGCTATGACTTGTATTATAACTAATAAAGTTAGACAGTAATATTTGATGTTTTTCGGTTTGGGAAAGTTTAGGCTTAAAAAAGCAATAAATATGAAAAAATAATTGGTGTATTTTATCGCATAAGTTAGGGCAGTGGCTGGAAAATTGCTAAAAAATGCACAGACCCATATCCAGATATATAATAATCCAATAGCTGCCAATATTTTTGAGTGAGCAATACAAAATTGTTTTAGGCTTTTTAGGTTCAAAAGAATTAATAGAGTGGAAAATAAAGGAATCAAGAGATAATGGATACTCAGGCTAAAAGAACTAAAATAAGTGAATTTTACCCGACTCAGGAGAGATGAAAGTAGCAAGCCTATAAAACATATCTTTATGACGATATTTTCTTTTTCTGGTTTAGTAATCATTTTTAGCGTTTAATAGGATGCATTAGGCATGATTAGACTTATTATAATTCCTTTCATCTGAATCTTGCCGTAATGCACCACTATACCTTGCCTAATTCATATAGTGTTTACATTTGAGATGTGAAACTCACTCTGAGAGGAAAAAGGCAATAGGCAATAGGCAATAAGCAATAGGCAATAGCAGGAGAGAGATGCGTCTGTTTTTTGTATCAGGATAAACTGGCATTGGGTTCCATGAATGAGCAAGAAAACGCTATAGGGCAAAAAAGGTGGGCATTGCCCACCTTACATGATTACTGCAACTGTTCAATTAACTGACGTTTTGCCGTATCCAAGGCTTCCGGTAACTTACTGGAATCTCGTCCCCCAGCTTGGGCTAAGTTGGGGCGTCCCCCACCGCCACCGCCGCAAAGTTTGGCAATTCCACCGATAAATTTACCAGCTTGGAGTTGCTTGTCTTTGTGAACTTTAGCGCTAAACGCCGCCACTAAACTAACTTTGCCTTCTGTGGGTACAGAACCTAAAATAACTGCACTTTCGCCCAGTTTTTGCTGAAGTCGTTCCGCTGCGGTTTTCAGGGCGTCGGGTTCAATATCTCCCAGATTTGCCACTAAAACCTTGAACTCACCCACGGATTCAGCTTGACTTAATACCTGATCCGATTTGGCTAATGCCAATTCTTGTTTCACGGCGTCTAATTCTTTCTGAGACGCTTTGAGTTCGTTCTGGAGATTGGTAATTCGATCAGGGATTTCTTCCGGTTTTGCCTTAAAGCGATCGCACAATTCTTTTACCACTTTATCCCGCAGATTCAAATAATCCAATACCGCCGGACCCGCTACCGCTTCGATGCGCCGGATACCGGAAGCAACCCCCGTTTCGGAGACGATTTTAAATACACCAATTTCAGCGGTATTATTCACATGAGTTCCGCCGCAGAGTTCCATAGAAACACCGGGGAAATCAATTACTCGTACCTCATCGGCGTACTTTTCGCCAAACATAGCGATCGCACCTTTGGCTTTGGCGTCTGTAAGTGCCATAATCGCCACATCTGCACCGTGAGCTTCAGCAATCCAAGTATTAATTTGTTCCTCGATTTGGGTCAATTCCTCTGACGTCAGGGAACGGGAACAATTGAAATCAAACCGCAGCCGATCAAAGGCGACTAAAGAACCGGCTTGGGAAATAGACGGATCAACAATCTTTTTCAGCGCCGCTTGTAATAAATGGGTGGCGGTATGATTAGCTTGGGCGCGACGGCGACAAGCGCGGTCAATTTGGGCGGTAACAGTATCCCCTAGGTTTAGGGTTCCCCGTTCCACGCGACCAAAATGGACAAAGAAGTCGGATTCTTTTTTGACATCTTCAATCCGTACTACTAAATTATCGCCCGACAAATAACCGCGATCGCCAATTTGTCCCCCAGATTCGGCATAGAATGGGGTTTGATCCAAGATAATTTGCACCTCTGTACCCGATGGGGCAGAGTCTACCGCTTTCCCTTCGACTAACAAGACTTCGATTTGAGCCGTAGACTGGGGTTCACTATACCCTAGGAATGTCGTGCCATGGATATGTTCAGCTAACTTATCCAAGCTTCCCTGTACCGTCAAATCAATGGTTTTATGGGCATCTCTTGCCCGTTGGCGCTGCTTCTCCATTTCAACGTCAAAGCCTGCCAAATCTACCGGAATCCCTTGTTCTTCGGCAATTTCTTGGGTTAATTCCAAGGGGAACCCGTAGGTATCATAGAGGGTAAAGGCATCGATTCCAGAAATACTATCCGGCTTTTTCGCCAGAATCTCTGCCAATAGCTTCTCGCCGTTTTCGATGCGTTTCAGGAATTGAGATTCTTCGCGTTGCAATTGCGCTTTAATCGAATCATCCCGTTGTCGCACATTCGGATAGGCATCTTCAGCCAGTGCGATCGCGGTGTCGGCGACTTGGGTGGTAAACTCCCCTTGAATGCCAATTAACCGTCCATGACGCACCACTCGCCGGATTAAACGGCGTAGGATATAGCCACGACCCGTATTTGACACGGTAACGCCATCAGCAATGAGATGAACGACAGCGCGAATGTGATCCCCAATCACCTTTAGGGATACTTTGGTTTTCTCGTCACTCTTGGCGTAATCAATGCCAGCAATCTCAGCCGCCGTCTTGATAATCGGGAAAATCAGATCCGTTTCGTAGTTATTGGGAACCTGCTGGAGGATTTGCGCCATCCGCTCTAATCCCAACCCGGTGTCAATATTTTTATTCTGTAGGGGGGTGAGATTCCCGTCTGCATCCCGGTTGTATTGCATGAACACCAGATTATAGTATTCGATAAACCGGGTATCGTCCTCTAAATCGATATCCTTGTCCCCTTTTTCCGGGTGGAAGTCGTAATAAATTTCTGAACAGGGACCACAAGGACCTGTAGGACCCGATGCCCAGAAGTTATCTTCTTCGCCCATCCGCTGGATACGATGGGCGGGGATACCAATTTTATCCCGCCAGATGGCAAAGGCTTCGTCATCTTCTCGAAACACACTCACCACCAGGCGTTCTGGGGGCAATTCAAAGACTTTCGTAGATAACTCCCATGCCCACGCGATCGCTTGTTCTTTAAAATAGTCGCCAAAGCTAAAATTGCCCAGCATTTCAAAGAAGGTATGGTGTCGCGCCGTGCGTCCCACATTCTCAATATCGTTGGTGCGGAGACATTTTTGCGACGTGGTGGCGCGGGAAAAGTCCGACTGGCGTTGTCCCAGGAATATCGGTTTAAAGGGTAACATCCCGGCGATGGTGAGTAACACAGTGGGATCTTCGGGGACTAAGGAAGCCGACGGCAAAACCTGGTGTTGCCGTTTTTCGTAGAAGTCCAGGAATTTTTGTCGGATTTGGTTACCGCTGAGGGATTTGGGAGATTTGGGCATGGTGTTTCACTCACAGACTAGGAATGGATTGATCGGATTTGGGATTTTAGACGCTTAAAGTTACCCATCCTAGAGATAACAAGGTTTATCAGTTCAATTGGGATCTATTTTTACTTATGTTATCGATTGTTGCAGGGTTTTGGGTTCTCATCCCGGTTTCAGCCTAGCTATAACTGGGCGGTTCAAACCGCAGCTACACAAACAAAACCCGCCTGCGCGGGTTTCCACACCCCTCGATTAGTCCTTGTCAAGCGGACTTTGTTTCGTTTGGTTCCGCGATTTCCAATCGCTAGGGCTTATCTTCACTCCTCTTTTCGTGGAGCGTAAATCCTGGATGACTGATTCCACAGTATCAGCTTGAGGGAAGTTTCCCGCTTTGAGGTTATTGTAATGGCGTTGGATTACATCAATATCCTGGGATTGCCAAGAGACAAGACGAGTCACTACGGCTATCTTTTTGGCTAAATCGTTTTGCAGTCGGGGTAAATCCTGAGCATTGTCCCAGACTTGGAGAAACAATTCCAGTGTTTTTTTACCGTCTTCATAGTTGAGTGCGGTAGGAATTGATTCAGGAGAGCCAACCCATTTCAGCAGAGTTTTTACTTCATCAGTACCCCCACTCAGTAAATAAGTTAAAAAACGCCAGTAACTCTCACCTGTGAAATAGGTTAAAGACCTCCATTGTCCAAAATCTGACTGATTGGGTTCATATAGCAGCCCTAAATAGGTCGCAACAGATATAATAGTAATAATAACCCCCTAGAAAAAACACAAATGAACATTATAGATGAACTAAGCTGTTCGGCATTTAAATAGGGTATAATTAAAATAGGAAATCCGAAAAACGAAAAAAATATGTCAGCCAAAAATTATTTGAAACCCGCTCAAAAAGAAAAATTACAAGTTGCTCTAAAAACCGAGAAAAATGCAGATATTAGAGAAAGAATCCTAATACTATTATTGCTGAATGATGGCAAGACACAACAAGAAATCGCAGAGTTT
>NZ_JAVKEA010000150.1:0-16225 GCF_040221695.1 Coleofasciculus sp. E2-BRE-01
CTGCATTTTTCTCGGTTTTTAGAGCAACTTGTAATTTTTCTTTTTGAGCGGGTTTCAAATAATTTTTGGCTGGCATATTTTTTTCGTTTTTCGGATTTCCTATTTTAATTATACCCTATTTAAATGCCGAACAGCTTATCCCGGTGAATAACATTATGTTCATGGATAAACACCAGAATCTCTAAGAGACCTTTGATTAACTTGACCACTTGCTCTTCTGGCATTCGCTTATCTACAGGTAACTCGTCGCTGAGTGAATCTCCTTTAATGTATTCTTCGACAAGATAGAATTCCCGACTTTCTTCAAAATATGCCAGCAACTGGGGAATGTGAGAATGTCTGCCCAACTTTTCTAAGATTTCTGCTTCTGTCTGGAAGAGGCGTCTGGCAATGGCGAGAAATCGTTCATCGCGACGGGCGGGTTTTAAATGCTTGACCACACATTTTGGTTTGCCCGGTCTGTGGCTATCTTCAGCTAAATAGGTGAGACCAAATCCCCCAGAACCGAGAACCCGATTAATCTTATAGCGTCCGGCTAAAAGGTTGGGATTGTCAGATGGTTTAACCGTTGGCGCGGGTTGGCTCTGAACTGCATCAGGCGTCCAAATTGCCGTTTCTCCATCCCCATCCTGCTGCGATGGGGCAATAGCCGTTTCTTCGCTTAGGGTTACCTCTTGCTGTTCTGCAATCAGAGTCTGATCGTCATCTTCAGCCTCCTGAGTGGTTGGAGCAAAGCTGGTTCTATCTTGTAATAAACCCTGAAGGGCAATGAGATTATTTTCCTGTTCTTGGAGTAGACGGGCAAAATGGGCGCGTTCTTGCTGATTTTGGTAGGCGCTATAAGCCAAGACCCCTGTAGATGACATCACCAGTCCCACGACAGGCGTCATCACGGGTATCCAACCTGCCTCCAGAAACACGATCAAGGATATACTGCCCAAAAGACCAATCGCTACTGTCTCAGCCAGCAGCAGTTGCCGGATATTGTGAGTGATGGATATCAAGATAGCGCCCGTCAATGACCAAACCCCGATCCAGACCACTTCTCCCCACTCAGGTATAAACCAAAACAGCTTGCGTCCATTGAGAACGGTACTGAGCAGTTGACTGACAATTTGACCATGAACAACCACTCCCGGCATTTTTTGCAGGACTTCCCCTTCGGAACTGTAGGGAGTGTAAAACAGATCATTTTCTGCCGGATCAGAAATCCCAATCAGGACGATGCGGTCTTTGACTAAGCTCGGATCAAGACGATCTTCGAGAACGTCTGTCAGGGTGACACTATCGGCGAGTTTGTCCTCAGAGCGGTAATTCAATAAAAGTTGATAGCCACCCGCATCCGCCTTTTGATACCCTCCTGACTTGGGCTTTAGGGGTTTGAAAACCACATCTCCCCATTTGAGATACTCTTGTTCGTCTTGGGTAATCGTTTGTGGTTCAATTCCTTTTTGTTCGAGGTAGTACCGGGCTAACTGAAAGCTAAAGGAAAGGCGGGTGCTACAACCTTCAGGAATTTCGGCATTGTGAAACAACAACGCCCGACGCACAACACCCCCTTCATCAATGGCTAAATCCGCAAAGCCAACCCGCTCCTGAGGCACAGCTTTCGGTGGGGGAGTCCCTCGCTTGGTTTCGTTCCCTAGCCGACAAATAGGGATGAGATTATCGCTGTTGTTAAAGAGTTGGGTTAATTCAGCGTTACCCGGAGGTATGGGAATATCCCGATACATATCCAAACCAACCACCGTCGGTTGATGCTGCTGTAGCTTTTGCAGTAGCTGCGTCATCACCGCATCAGTCATGGGCCACTGCTCTAGGGATTCAATATCCTGCTCCGTCACCTCAACCACCAACAGGCGTGGGTCAGGGGGTAAACTCGGTCGCAACTGCATCAACCGATCATAAGCATAAAGCTCCAATGGCTCCAAAAGCGCTAACTGGCGAGTCCCCAGCAACACACCTGTAACCGCCAAACTGGTTAGCAAGGCTGGATTTTTCCAGGTCAAACTACCAATGCGTTTAAGACGCGACCACAAGGCAGAGAGCTTTGACCCTTCGCTTCGCTCGTAGGGAACCTGGTTTTGAGATAACTCCCCACTAGTTTCCTTCACGTATCTGATTACTCACAACTAACACCTTAACGCTAGCAAGAATTTCCCTGAATTGTAGCCAACATCAACATAGAATTCAGTAGACACTGGTCTCTATTATGACTCAAGGTCGGTTGAATAATAATTCTCTTAAGAACGATAAATAAGTAGGGTGAGCAATGCCCATCCTACGCAAGATATAAATAAGGTGGGCATTGCCCACCCTACGCAAAAGTCCTCGTGCTTGGGGGGCTAGTTGCTTGAATTACTTTTCAGTCATCGTGTAAGCCCCATCCCAGTCATCCGGTGGTGGTTCTTGGAGAAAATGTTGACACCGCTTCAGGTGTAATGCAGCGGCTTTATCATTTTTGTCAAATTCTTCCATGATAATGCCAAATTCACCCATCGCCCGGGTAAACTTCCGGTTGAGATAATGCTCCCGTCCTTTGTGGTAATGTTCAATAATTTCCTCTTTTTCGGCAGAAAGGGGATCAGAACGCAGTCCCACCAGTTCGTAAATTCTGACGGGCTTATTCTTGCCTTTGACACGAATGCAATCGAGTTCCCGATACCAAATCCTATCCTGGCAGGGAGCAAAAGTATATTCGCTAATGATAATGTCACAGCCATATTGCTTACTGGCACCTTCTAGGCGGGAGCCTAAGTTGACACCATCGCCAATGGCGGTGAACTCCATCCGCTTACTCGAACCAATATTGCCACTAATTACGCTGTCCGAGTTAATCCCAATCCCAATTCGGATTTCTTCTTTTTTCTGGGCTAAACGATTAGCATTAAAATCTGCCAATCGGTGGCGCATGTCCACAGCCGTTTGTACTGCTCTCCAGGCGTGATCGGGTAGGGGTAAGGGTGAACCAAATACCGCCATAATTGCATCGCCGATATATTTATCGAGAGTCCCTTTGTGCTTGAAAATCGCCTCAACCATCGATTCAAAATACTCATTCAGCATTCCCACCACTTCTTCAGCTTGGAGTTTTTCGGTCAAAGTGGTGTAGCTACGAATATCGGAAAACAGCACTGAAACTTCTTTGCGATCGCCTCCCATTTTGGCATCACCCAGTTTCAGCAGTTCTTCTGCCAACTCCTGAGTCATGTACCGATACATTGTACTCTTGAGGCGCTTCTCATCACTGATGTCGTCCATCACCACCAACGCCCCATACACATTGGTCAGATCGCTAGTATCCGCAATGGAATTAATCGACAAATGCACGCTATGCTCTTCATTGCTCGGCGTTAGCAACGTCTGATCCGGGTAGTACTGATTGCGGTCTTTCTCACTTTTGGCGTCCAAGCCATTCTGTAGTAATTGAGCAAAGCTAGCAAGGCTACCCTCTTTCTCTTTAATTTTGATCAATTCGGAAACTGATCGCCCTTCGATAGTATCTCCCTTACTAAAGCCCAACAGTTGCTTGGCACTTTCATTTGCCGCGATAACTTTACCGGCTTTGTCTGTAGAAATTACACCATTGGTTAGACTCCGCAGGATATCCCGCTGCATTTGCTCCTGCTGTTTAACCGTGGCAAACAGCTTCGCATTTTGCAGCGCCACACCCGCTTGGATATTAAAGGCTTCCATAAAAGCGACATCGCTTTGATCGAAACTCGCTTTCCAGCATTCGGGTGCATCTTGCTCCTCTTTATCTGGATCGGGCTGGTAAGGAGGAAACTCTCCCTTCTTTTTCTTATTCACTAATTGAGTGACGCCAATTAACTCGCCATCGGCGTTATAGACTGGCATACACATCAAGCTACAGGTGCGATAGCCAGTATTGCGATCGGTTTCCCTGGCTTTCTCGGAATCGGGATGATTGTACAGGTCAAATGGGATATTCAGAATTTCACCCGTCAGCCCGACTCGACCCGCAAAACCCGCTCCCACAGGAACCCGCAGTTCTTTCATCGAACCCCCAGACTGAGGAATCTTTGTCCACAAATCATTGCGTTCGTGATCAATCAACCACAACGTCGAGCGATCGGCATTCATCAACTCCTTGGCTTCATCCATCACCCGCTTGAGCGTTTCTTCCAAGTCCAAACTGCTCTTACTCAGGGATTCAGTCGCCTTCATCAGAGCATTCGCCGCTCGCTGTTGCTGAGTTGCCAGGTAAAATGATTTGGACGATTCCAGAATCAGGCGGATGGAGGGGGCAAATTCTTCAAAAAGTTTCTGATCGGTTTCGCTAAACCCTTGTTTATCTATTTTTTCTTCTAAGGGTAAATCATCCTCAGGCTCATGATCCGGCTTCAGCTTATTCAGTAGTTGAACCACCGCCACCAAGTCTCCCTTCTCATTGAGTAAGGGAAGCGTCAACATGGTATACGTCCGGTATCCGGTTGTCTTATAGAGCTTTTTAGACCCTTCCGATCGCGGATCATCGAAGAAATCGTAGGGATTATTGACAACTTTTTTAAACGTTGCCACTTCCCCAGCAATGCCCTGATCAGCCGGAATCCGCAGTTCTATAGTTTTTTCATTCTCACCCTCGGCGACGATCGAAAATAATTCATTCTTATTGTCATCCAGTAAAAATATCGTTGTCCGGTCTGCACCCAAAAGCTCTGCTGTCTTCAAGGTGATGGCATTGAGCATCTCCTGCAGAATTGTCTCAAACCCTTGGCTGTCGAGGAGCATGGACAGGGTTTGATGAACAACTTCGAGCTTCTTTTCCACCCCCGTAACAACTTCTTTGAAACTGTCTTGAGTCAGGGGGGCAAGAAACGCCGTAAATGTTCCATTAGTGGTCGCTAGGGCACCAGCAGAGGCAGGTTGATGTTCATTCGCTCTTTGGTCGTCAGTATAGATTGGCGTTATATCAACGGTATCTCCATTGTGATCCGCAGACCTGGGTGAAAATGCAGCTGTCATATTTCTCGTTAGGGTCAGAGAACATTCCTGGCATACGAATAAGATTACTCTATCAGTTAAAGTTTTACCACTCAGGTTTATTTTATTGGCAAGATGAGGGAGCTGGGGAAGCTGAGGGAGCTGGGGAAGCTGAGGGAGCTGGGGGAGATGGGGAAGCTGGGGGAGCTGAGGGAGCTAGGGAAGAGGATTACTAATCAACAAATGACGAATGACGAATGACGAATGACGAATGACAAATGACAAATGACCATCTCCATTAATTCTGACGCCAATGACGGGCTTGGGTCAGGAGTGAATTGGCAAACGTCATGGCTTCTTGACCCGATTGTCCACCAGCTAGCTGGGCAATTTCTTCCTGGCGGTGAGAATGATGATCGAGGCGACTGACGCGAATGACGGTACGCAGGTCAATCTCGGAAATTCCCTGATCAACGAGTGTGTTTGTCTGGTTAGTTTCGGGTAAGAGGGTTTGATCGATCACCTGTTTATCGACGCGGAAATGCCGATCTGCCATGGCGGCGATGATAGGTTGGTGCGTCACACACAACACTTGATTTTGCTGGCTCAGGTGATGCAGTCGTTCCGCGATCGCACTGGCAACTCGCCCCGATACCCCAGCGTCAATTTCATCAAAAATTAAGGTCACCCCTTGGTCGCCACTATTGGACAAACAGGCTTTCAATGCTAATAAAAAACGGCTCATTTCTCCGCCTGATGCCGTTGCTGCTAGCGGTTGTAGAGGTTCTCCTGGGTTGGGCGATAAATAAAATGTGACTTGATCCGCACCCGCCACTGTAGGCGCGATGGGCGTGATCGCGACCTGAAATTGTACCTTTTCCATGGCTAGAGGTTTCAGTTGCTCCACCAGACGCTGTTCCAGTTCCTCGGCTGCGACTCGACGTAACTGGGTGAGCTGATTACAATATTCTGTTAAGATTTCCTGACATTGACGATAACTTTTTTCCAACTCATCCAAGGATTGACCATTACCCCGAAGTTCAGCCAATTCTGAGGTCAGTTTTTCGTAATGAGCGATCGCATCGGCTAACGTGGGTCCATATTTCCGGCAAATTTGTTTCAGGGCGCGGATGCGTTCTTCCACCTCTTCTAAACGTTCGGGATCAGTTTCCAGTCCATCCCCATACGCATTAATTTGATGACTGGCTTCTACCACCTGGGCTAAAGCACCACTGACCAATTCTAGGATCGGTTGTAACTGGCTGTCGTATTGCGCCATATCACTCAACGTGGTTTCGGCTTCCCCTAATAAATCGGCGCAGGCAAATGCCCCACTATCATTTTGGTAAAGTGACTGATAAACCTGATAACTGTGCTGTTGAAGTTCTACGACATGAGTTAACCGTTGACTCTCTTGTTCGAGTTCGGTGAGTTCATCAGGATCAGCAAGATCAGCTGCGCTCAGTTCCTGAGTTTGATACTCTAGCCAATCGAGACGTTGTAGGCGCTGCTGTTCCGACTGACGCCGTTTTTGCAGGGCTTGCCAAGCGTCCTGAGATGCCAGATAAGCCGTAGTCACTTGATCAAGGTGTTGTTTGATCGGGAAACCGCCGTAAAAGTCAAGGAGTCGCCGCTGGCGAGTTGAGGCAAAAAGCTGTACTGTTTGACCTTGGGCTGTAATTTCCACCAAGCGATCGCGTAATTGTTCCATCAAGCGACGATTCACCAAAATCCCATTAATTCGCGATCGCGATCGCAGGGAGTTCTGTTTAGCCGTAATCTCTCGACTACAGACCAAATCCGCTTCATCAAGTAAATCAATTTCCTGTTCACTCAACCAAGCCATCAACGTCCCATCGATGCGAAACGTCGCCTCAACCAGCGCCCGTTTTTCCCCTGTGCGAATCAAGCGATGGGTGACTTTTCCTCCCAACGCGACATCAATGGCATCCAGAATGATTGACTTGCCAGCACCCGTTTCGCCCGTCAAAACATTCAGACCCGCCGCAAATTCCAATTCCAGTTGGTCAATTAAGGCAAAATTTTGAATCCGTAACGATAGCAACATAACATTTTCATCCAATAGTTAGAGAAAGCGGTTAAAAGACGAAATAAGTCATAAGTTATAAGTGGATACTACCGTGCCGATCGAGCCAACCTTGTCGCTTAATCATGAGTCCTGATCAGGATAAACTGAATGGCGTGGTATCTCAATCATTTTTTTGTTACAATTCTTTACAGAGCCGCTCCTGTTGGTGAATCCTGCAATAAATATGAATCTTAAAACAATTTCTCCTGCCTCTCCCCAGCCAGATTCAATCGCCGAACTCAATCCCTCAGTGGAACCCTTACCCCCTGAGTCAATTGTGGTTGAGTATGAACAGACGCCGTCCCCGGGATCAGCGCTACCACAGGAGTGTTCGGAAAACCGAACCGAAACGCTGCGCTATGATCCAGTAGCGATTGAAGCTCAATATGGACGCGCACCGCTACAAGTCTTAGGACGGCTACTCAGGATTACTTTACCCACGGCTGCCTTTGCCTTAGGGCTATGGTGGGATCGGATACGGGGTCGCCGACAGATCAAAGAACGGCGACGAGCGATTCAGTTGCGGGAACTCTTAACTCAACTTGGACCAGCGTATATTAAGGTCGGTCAAGCACTTTCGACGCGACCTGACTTAGTGCCACCCCTGTACTTAGAAGAGTTGGCGTTGCTCCAAGATCAACTCCCTCCCTTCCCCAATGAAGTCGCTTTTCGATTCATCGAAGAAGAACTAGGCGATCGCCCCGAACAAATTTATGCCGAACTGACCTCATCACCTGTAGCCGCCGCCTCCCTGGGACAAGTGTACAAAGGGAAACTTAAAACAGGGGAAACCGTCGCCGTCAAAGTTCAGCGACCAGGTTTAGCACGACGCATTGCCTTGGACGTTTATATATTACGCCGCCTCGCTCAGTGGGTACAAAACAATGTTAAGCAGGTGCGGAGTGACTTGGTTGCCATTATGGATGAGTTTGGTACCCGCATCTTTGAAGAGATGGATTATACCCAAGAAGGGTGTAATGCTGAACGCTTTGCCAACCTTTACGGTCACCTTCAGGATATATATGTACCCAAAATTTACTGGCAATATACAGGACGGCGTGTCTTGACAATGGAGTGGGTCAGTGGGACTAAACTGACTAATCTGGAAGCGATTAAAGCTCAAGACATTGACGCCAAGTATTTAATTGAAGTTGGCGTGCAATGTTCACTACGCCAACTATTGGAACATGGATTTTTCCATGCTGATCCCCATCCCGGAAATTTACTAGCCACGCCGGAAGGCAAGCTGGCTTATCTGGATTTCGGGATGATGAGCGAAGTCAAACCCTATCAGCGTTATGGGTTGATTGAGGCGGTTGTTCATTTAGTCAACCGGGACTTCGCGGGTTTAGCTCATGACTATGTGAACTTAGAGTTTCTGTCGGAAGATACGGATTTAACTCCAATTATTCCAGCGCTTGCTAATGTTTTTAACAATGCCTTAGGCGCTAGTGTTGCCGAACTCAATTTCAAAAGTATCACTGACCAACTCTCGGAAGTGATGTATGAGTATCCATTTCGAGTTCCCGCCTACTATGCCCTAATTATTCGTTCCTTGGTCACATTGGAGGGGATTGCGATTAATGTTGATCCGAACTTCAAGGTTCTCAGTAAAGCTTATCCTTATGTGGCAAAGCGTTTGTTAACAGATTCTTCCCCACAATTACGCGCTTCTCTAAAAGACTTACTCGTCAAAGAGGGTAATTTCCGCTGGAATCGTCTGGAAAATTTATTGCGGAATGCCGCCAATTCTCAAGATTACGATTTGAATAAGGTTTTAAATCAAACGTTAGAATTTTTATTCTCAGAACGTGGTGTTTTGATTCGGGAGCAATTGATCGAGGAAATTGTCAAAGCTGTCGATATGTTTGGACGTCAAACCTTTGATAATGTAACTGAGTCTCTGCGCCAACGAGTGGGATTACAGCAAAAAACAGAATCCACTAGCAAAGTCGTAGAACTGCCGCAAAGTGCAGAGCATATCAAACGAATTTGGCAAATTCTGCAAGATACGCCCGGTTTCGATCCCTTCCAACTTGCCCCCCTTGTCCCTCAATTTTTGATGAAGCCAGAAACTCAGCAAATGGGACAAAAAATTGCTGGCGGTTTAGCCCAACGGGTGATGGCACGATTAATTCGGGAAGTTTTACTTCAGGAGACTCAAAGTCAGGGGGAAAAGCCTTCTAATGGTTCTAGTGTTAAGCCTGCACCCAAACTCGTCCTGCCACCAGCCGCAGCGATTCACTGACATCCTCCCGGTGGGCAATGCCCACCCTACTGGCTTGGCACAGCTAAAATTGTGGATTAGATTTGACCATTGAATCGGGCGCAAGTCTTTGCGCCCCTACGGTTTCGGGTCTCCCATTCTAATTCATCAAATAAGGTGTGCCACGCCACTATGGTCTATTAAGTTTCGGCGATCCTACAATGCTGATATGAATAAATTTAGTAAGCTTTAGCTTACTTAAGCTTTGAGCCGGAAATTTATTTCCCGGCTCTTTTCTAATTCTAATTGAGTGAATTAGAATTATTAACGACGCGAAAAGTTACCGTTTTTGCGGTTACCCCCTCTGTTTTCGCGAGGTCTGGCTTTATTCACCTTCAGATTGCGCCCCATCCATTCAGCCCCATCGAGTGCCTCAATAGCGGCTGTTTCTTCATCGTCTGTTTCCATCTCTACAAAACCAAAACCCCGAGGACGTCCGGTTTCACGATCAGTGGGTAACTGCACCCGCTTGACAGCACCATAGTCTGCAAAGACAGCACTCAGGTCTTCTGCAGTAACGTCGTAGGATAGGTTGCCTACGTAAATTGACATGATTGTCTCCAAACTCAAAGTTGTATAAAGATGAGGGTATCGGAGACAAGTCTGTCAAGTCGAAAGGAAAAAAGCCAATCTGTACTAAACACAAACACTGAAACCGAACACATTCTCAATGATTAAGCTAGCACAGGCTGGCAAATTTGGGTACGGATATCAAATTCTTACTGTTCGCCAATCTTAACCGTCAACTTTAATCAAAGTCTGACTCCTTATCGATGCCTTGGCGCGATCGCAATTTACCCGATCAGGGGCTTGTAGCAGGTTAATGTCAGACAACTCGGTAGAATATGAAAGACATTGTGACTCAAGACTATCTGTGGCTAAGCCAAAACCTTCTCTTGCAAGAACTCCTCTGTTTGACCTCGCGGTTGAACAAAATGCCCGCTTCACTGGCTTTTCGGGTTGGGAAATGCCAGTCCAATACAGCAGTATTGGACAAGAACACGAAGCAGTACGCACCGATGCGGGAATGTTCGATATCTCCCACATGGGAAAATTTGCCTTTACCGGGAAGCAGCTATGGCAAGCGTTACAGCGATTAGTCCCATCAGATTTGAGTCGATTACAACCGGGTCAAGCCCAATACACGGTATTGTTGAATCCTCAAGGGGGCATCATTGATGATGTAATTGTTTACCACCAAGGGGAGGATGAAACAGGCGAACCGCAGGCGATGATGATTGTTAATGCGGCAACCTGTCAGAAGGATAAAGAGTGGTTGTTAGCGCAACTGGACAACACGGGGGTAAAGTTACAAGACCTTTCCCAGGAAAACATCTTGATAGCCCTACAAGGACCTCAAGCCAAGACTTATTTACAGCCGTTTGTCCAGGAAGACTTAACCGCGCTGAAATCCTTTGGACATCTCAATGCCACGATTCTAGATCAAGCCGGATTTATCGCCAGGACTGGGTACACTGGCGAAGATGGGTTTGAGGTGATGGTTAAACCGGAGATTGGGGTAGAACTGTGGCGGCGTCTGTTCCAGGCGGGAGTGACTCCCTGTGGTTTGGGGGCAAGAGATACGTTGCGACTAGAAGCAGGGTTGGCACTTTATGGACAAGATATTGATGATACGACGACGCCCCTAGAAGCTGGTTTAAGTTGGCTGGTACATTTAGACCGTAAAGGCGATTTTATCGGGCGTTCTGTACTAGAAGCCCAAAAAGCCAATGGTGTGGAACGTCGGTTAGTGGGGATTGAAATGCAGGGGCGACATATAGCCCGTCACGGTTACTCGGTGCTATCTGAGGGACAAGTCGTGGGAGAAGTAACGAGTGGTACCTATTCACCAACACTAGGAAAAGCGATCGCGCTTGCCTATTGTCCCACATCTTTAGCCAAGATGGGTCAACAGTTAGAGGTAGAAATTCGCGGTAAGACTTATCCCGCCGTTATCGTCAAAAAACCCTTTTATCGCGCCAAAAAACCTTCGAGTTAGAAACCAAAGTCATTCATTCCAGTTCCCTCCCCTTGACAAGGGGAGGGTTAGGGAGGGGTATTTCTCAAAGTATGGCTTTCTTTTTGAGCTTGAGTTGACACCAATGCCAAAGGGCGCAAGCCTTACGTCCTACAAGGTTAATGCATCAATGTAGGCTGAAATGAGCAAAGCTTTTCGATGAGGCTTGCTGCACAACTCCCAAACCCTTAGCTATCAAGGCTTTATCTTTATTCTGTCAGGGCAGAACAATTGGCAGCATCCATCAACAGGATGGATTGATATCACCTAATTAGATTATTTGTCATTTGTCATCTGTTCTCCTATCTCTGATCTCCCCGCACTTCTACTCCTCACTCATGTCATCCATCTTTCTGTGATCCAGAGGCTACAGCTTCGGGTTGATAGCGAATCCCCGCTTGCTTCAGACGCCGTAACACCTCAGCCAAGCGATCGCACTCCGCAATCAAACTTACCCGCACATAGCCTTCACCGCCGACACCAAAGGCATTTCCGGGCGTCACCACCACACCCGTTTGCTGTAGAATATCCAGGGCGAAATCCGTTGAATTTTGACCCGGTGGACAAGGAACCCATAAATACATTGTCGCCTTTGACTTGGGAATCCGCCATCCCAATTCCGCTAACCCTTGAATCAAAAAATCTCGGCGGCGACAGTAACGTTCTTGCACCTGATGCACATAACTATCAGGTAAGTCTAATGCCGTTTCTGCGGCGGTTTGTAATACGGCAAAAATCCCGTAATCTAAATTTGTTTTTAACGTCCGCAATCCTTGAATAATATGGCGATTTCCGACAACAAATCCAACCCGCCAACCTGCCATATTATAGGTTTTTGATAAGGTATGAAATTCTACGCCAATCTCCTTCGCGCCTGGAATTTCTAATAAACTCGTGGGTTGATAGCCATCAAATGCGAGTTCGGCGTAACATAAATCATGTACCAACAGAATTGAGTAACGACGGGCAAAAGCCACAATTTCCTCAAAAAACTCACGGGGAGCCGTCGCTGTTGTTGGATTATTCGGATAGTTAAAGTAGAGAATCTTTGCCCGTTGCGCCACATCCTCAGGAATAGCGGCTAAATCAATCAGCCAATCATTTTCCGGCTTGAGGATCATACTATGAATTTCAGCCCCAGCAATCAAGGGACCTCGGAAATGAGCAGGATAAGCCGGACTCGGTACTAAGACCAAATCCCCAGGATTGACATAAGCTAAGGCAAGGTGAGTCAATCCTTCCTTAGAACCCAACAGGGGTAGGGCTTCGCTATCGGGATCGAGAGTAACTTCATAGCGACGGTGATACCAACTGGTAATGGCGTGGCGAAAATTCGCCGTTCCTTCAAAGGGGGGATAGCCGTGGTTAATCGGATGATTCAGGGCGGTGATAGCGGCTTCAATCACGGGTGCAGGTGCTGAACCGTCAGGATTCCCCATGCCTAAATCAATTAAATCTAACCCTTGCTCACGGGCACGGGCTTTGAGTTCATCCAAACGAGCAAACACATAAGGGGGTAAAGCACTCAGGCGCTTTGCTGGGGTAATCCAATCTAAGTTCATTCAAAAATGCAGCGTTCCTAACCTAGAAAATTATATCGGTATTCCAGAAAAATCGCTGAAGTTGGTGGGAAAAATTAAAGTTGGGCGATGGGGAGCATCATTTGTTATTTGTCATACTCGCTCCCTTGAGAAGCAAGCTACGTCATTTGTCCAAAAATTCTCGCATTGGATCAGGGCGGGTTTTGTTGATAGATTAGCCCTAAGTATCCAAATTAAACGGCTAAACCCGCCCCTACAAATGACCCTTCCCTTCGCTCAAGGGTATGCTTTTTACGTCCAAATTATCAACACTCATTCCGGCTGGTGTCTTCCCCGATACATAGTTAGCCAAGATGTACTCAACCTGATTCCGTTTATCTGGAGGAATAGGAAAGCTGACAAATTTGGGCAAGAATGAAACCTTTGATTTCAAGCGCATCGTTAACGTATTGGGTTTTGATTTTTTCCAAGCATAGGAAATAATTTTATGCCAATTCATGATCTGATATTGATAGCAAAAAGCATTTTCCCGAAGTTGTAGTCGGCTTACTCCCCAGGAGATTAACACAATTGCCAACATCCACAAAAAGATGGCGACGCCTAATCCGTAAACTTCATCGGTACTTAAGTGGTAATTTTCTTGTGAAACTTGCCGGATCAAGGAGAATGTAAAATAACTAGCACCTAGGACTTCAAGTAAACCTAAACCGAAGGACAACTTATTGCTTAAGGTTTGTCCTAAATCTAATACCAGACAACCTGCCTTTTTTTTACGCCAGCGCCAACTTAGTAGATAGATAGCAGTAAAGACAGCTAAGAGAATACTGAGGCTTAAAAGAGTATAGGACGTTCTTAAAAAAGAAATCAGAGAAGAACTTGCCCCAGGGATTACCACGCCAATTAAAAAGAAGGGAATGAGCGGGCGCAATTTTGGCAATCGCACATCCTGAGCAAGTCTCTGGCACGCGATCGCATAACCTCCACCCACGCCAATGAGCAGAAAAATTCCCACAAATACCCAATAGTAAGCCATGTTTCTTCAACAATACGTCTTGACTGTAAAGCTATAACAGCATCTACAGACCTATTTATAGACAGTTTCACCCTGTATCTTGTGCAATCCTAAGCCGATCAGTTCTTGAAAAACTGGATAAATCTATTCGTATTTTTCATTCATCGCCGCCGATAAAACGGGACTGCAATTTTTTTCCACAGGTGTTGTTGTCGAAACCATCGCCGCCATAAGCTGTTCAGGTGTCACATCAAACGGTAATCTGTGGATATCCGACTGCGGCTGACAAGCAATATCTGCCCCCTGGCGCAACTGTGCCAACGTAATATTCCCTAACCCCAAATCATCAAGAGTTTGGGGTAAACCGATTTCGCGATAAAACTTCAATAACTGTTGTCGTGCAGATGCAGCAAGTTGATTCCCCTGTACCATTTCTTCTAAGCGCAATTGCACCAGAATTCCATAAGCGACTTTCTCCCCATGTAAAGCGCTGTGAGAACCGGGAAGATGGGTTAAACCATTATGCACCGCATGAGCCGCCACAGTACGACACTGCGCCCCACCTAAACCGCCAATCACACCCGCTAACAAGACTGAAGCATCAACTACCTCTCGCCAAACCTCGCTCCCTGGCGTTTTTAGAGCGTCTGCTGACTTTTGAAACAGGATATCCCGTAACACCCTCGCCTGTTGCACCGCCGCAATCATTAAGGTTTGAGCCGAATCACCACTACTCACAGATGCCTCATACCATTTCGCTAAGGCGTCTCCAATTCCGGCGACTAAGGTACGTTGGGGCGCTGTTTCAATTACGCTGTAATCCAGGATTAGTAAATCTGGGCAGCGATTCAGACTCACATCATACAGGAAAGCCCCTTCATTTGAGTAAATATTGGACAATGCTGTCCAAGCGGCACAGGTAGCGGCAGAGGTGGGAATTGTCACAACCCGAAGGTGACAGTGATGAGCTAGGAGTTTAGCGGTGTCTAAGGCTTTGCCACCTCCCACACCAATAATTAAGTCGGCTTGATGGCAGGTTGCTGCTTCTTTGAGGGATGCGAGGGAGACTTCACTGCAATCGGGACTATAAGATGCCGTAGCACAAGTTAACACCGACTGTTTCAAGATCGGTTCTAGCTGCGGTGATAACGTCGCCAAGGTATGATTCCCGCCGACAATTAACGGACGATGACCCAAAGACGCGATCGCCTCTCCAGATTGCGCTAATGCTTGGACACCGCGCAACACCTGCGCTGGGGCAACTGTGAGCGACAGCAATGAGGGAGGAGCAAGGTTAGTCATCAGTTTTTAGCAGAGGTTTCAGCCAATTGAATTTTTATCTTACCTTATCTCTCCTATCTCCCCTACCCACTTGGTTTCAAGACTTCCCCTGAAACGTCAGGTGGAGGTATCTGGTAATTGTGCCAAGCGTTCTTTGTAAATATTGATAGTCATCTGTTCATCATCACGTTCAGCCAGCGATCGGCTGATTTTACCTACAACTAGGGGTTTAGATACACCGGGTTCTGGGTGGATCACAGTGCGGGCGCGAATCGTCAGTTGATTATTTGCTCCACCCAAACGCCCATAAGAAAACAAGTCGCTGGCGGCTTGGCGCAGACTAGCTTCCAGTTGAGATTCGTTGATTGTTGTGGGCAAAGCGATGACGGTTTGGTTGCCTCCGTTGTCGTAGACTAAGGTAAAGCGGGCTGCACCAGGAATCACTGTACGGCTAAACGGGACGATACTCAGCGCAAATAAGCCGCCCGTCAGCACCCCCATAAAGCCCGTAATTCCCACCAGCCGAAATCGGATGCCCCATTTAAAGATAAAACCTAAGAGGCTAAGAACTCCGCAAACTAGGGTGAGAATGCCTATCCATTGGGTATAGGTGAGAAAGTCAGTCGTTGTTGGCATAGAAGATAACGTGTGTTGACTCGATAAACGCCAATGGCTACATCGTTGCAGTTTGGTAACTTTTTTATCCTATCAGCGTTGCTTCATCCATGAATACCGCTTCTAAAAACCTAGACAAACCTACCCACAAGTAATTCTGTCTTGGTATAAGTCCACGGTGTAACTTTTGATCGATAACCGTTAACGCTTACGCTTGGCTGATACCCGGCGTTGTTGCTCGATATCAGCCTTAACCAACGGTTCCCAGTTAGAGACACTGTAATAATCGTGTCTACGATTGACTACAGGGCATCGACCAATAAAATTATTAAATTGATATAGAGCACTCCATACGTGCTTTCTCGGATTCACTCCAAGATAGGCGGACACAGAGCGCGGCAATCTCTCACTATACTTCATTCCTCTTCTGGCAATTGCCAGGGCAGCCGCCACATCAGAC
>NZ_JAVKEA010000151.1:0-51353 GCF_040221695.1 Coleofasciculus sp. E2-BRE-01
TGGCGGTGTGGCAACTCGCAGTGACCGCACCCAATTTATCAAACGAATGGTTGAACTTTCCCAAGAGATTGATGTAAAAATTCGCCTGATTTACTATCCTCCCTACCACAGCAAGTACAATCCGATAGAACGCTGTTGGGCTGTCCTAGAAAACTATTGGAATGGTGCAATTTTAGACACAGTGGAAACTGCCATACAATGGGCTGCTAATATGACTTGGAAGGGTATTGCTCCAATTGTGCATCACGTCGAAACCACCTATGAAAAAGGCATCAAAGTCCTGCCCACAGAGTTAGAAGAATACTATCCCTTCTGGCAGCGTTCTGAAACATTACCTAAATGGGATATCACAATTGTCCCTAGTTAACTCTCTCCTTAAGTAGGTGGACACAATTAAAGTTAACGGTCGAGATTAGGGAACAGGGAACACCTCGACTTCGCTCGGTGTGTCACAGGGAACAGGGAACAGTAAGGGTTTGAGGGCGATTTACTTGCACTTAATACAGTACCGTTTTCTTTTGTCCGACTCCTTACAAGGAGAGAGAAAAACTAAAATGAGTTTGCTTATATTATACGCAAATATAGAACATCTATTAGGACAAAGCCACCTACAACTTGCTGATTGTGGCTCACCTATCCATCTCGAGCCAGCCCTGAACTACCTTGTGACAAATTTTATTTTAACTGTTAACGGGTTGATGGGAGCGATCGCGCCCCGGTTTGTTTGTTACTTGGTAGGGTGAGCTGCTCAAGGATTTCTGCCGCGCTGCACTAGACTATACCTGAATGGCATCGCCAGAATGTAGCTAGTGCGGACTAGGTTATAACAAAGGTAGCTAACCCGAATTTTGTATAAGCTTTGGGCAAGAATGCGCGAGTCCCTACACTTATGATTATTAAACCGCCCGACTAGAAATTTTAGAATAAATCCGATTAAATCTTTCATTTGGAACCAGACCGAGGGGATCGGTTGCCAATTCAGCTTTGAGTCGTTTAACCTGATACATATCAATTTCGCCTTTATTTTTAGCCGCAATTTTACCCCGATACTCACACTCGAAAAAATCCTTAACTTGATCAAACGTCGCTTGGGAAATATTAATCGTTCCCGGAATCGCCGATGATTCCATCCGGGATGCTATATTCACCGTATCCCCCCATACATCATAAGTAAACTTCTTCCGCCCAATCACACCCGCAAGTAAGGAACCTGAGTGAATACCAATCCGAATCTGCCAATAGGGTTCATTCCTCTGCCTCTTTTCAATTTGTCGCCAGTGAATAAAAGTCTGGATTTGTAAAGCCGCTAGAACTGTGTCAATAGCATGAGTTGATTTGGCGACGGGAATACCAGAGACTGCCATATAACTATCGCCAATTGTTTTTAATTTTTCCAGGTTATACACTTCACTGACTAAATCAAAAAATGAAAAACAATAATCTAATTCCTGAACTAGCGCTTCAGGTGAGAGTTGTTCAGCAATTTGAGTGAAGTCTTTAAAATCAGTAAATAAAACCGTGGCACAGTCATAATGAACAGGTTTTACTTTTCCCGTTTCCTTTAACTCATGGGCAATCGGTTCAGGAAGAATATTTAATAATAGTTGATCAGATTTACGTCGTTCTCGTTCCAGATTCGAGTAAAGCAGATTCATTTCTGCAAACAGCTTGTTCATTTCCTGAAAACATCTGGCATTGCGAATTGCACTGGCTAATTGCACCGCTAGTAAATAACCAATGCGTAAATCTTCTTGGGAATAGCCAGAGGGATGGCTGGTGGCAAAATTTAGCGAACCGATAACTTGATCATCTCTAGCTAGGGGCAGAATAATTTTAGAGGAGTAGGCAGATAAAAAGGTATCGCTGGAATCCTGGGGATTAAGTTGAGATTGTCCAGTTTTGAGAGCGCGACTAATCGGATTATTCCCGGCGATGGGGCAAGTCTGGCAGGAACTTGGCGAACCAAACAAGGTGACTAAGCGAAACGAGCCATCGTTGTTTTTGAGACAAATGCTGCAATGCTGAAAGTCTAATAACCATTTGGCTTGTTTACTGACAATTTGTAAAATTTCTTCTAAATTTAAGGAACGGTTAATCGCATTGGAAATTTCATTAACGGCGGCAATCCGGGAGGAAAGCGCCTGAATTTGAGTCAGTAATTGTCGGGTGGTTTGCAGAAGTTGTTCCCGATCCTGAGCTTCGATTTGATGATTACTACTGGTAAATAAAGAAAAACTCATCTGACTCATCCCTCATCTGATCATGGGGGAAGCCTCTACTTGTCTACATGTCTTACTTCTCCATTATTATTCATAATCGAGAATTGGGGGAGTTGAAGGATCATCTGTCGATAATTCTTGATGAAGCGTCCCCTACCCTAAGCCAAGTCTGGGTGGAAGTCAGATATTTATAGGGTATCAATTTCCAGAGCGATCGCGTCGGTATATTGATTAATAGCGGTAAATACGTTAGCCGTGGCAATCAGTTCAAAGATTTCTGATTGATCCAATCCCAACTCATGCAGATGTTTATAGTCAGTATCACTGAGTTGCTGGGGTTTCGTCGCGGCTAGCAAGCCAAAGCGAATCACGGCTTTTTCACGTTCCGGTAAGGGACAGTTATCGAAGTCGCTGACTAGCATTTGCAGTACCTGTTCGCTAATTCCCAATGCGGATAAGCTGTGCAGATGAACCTTTAGCGCATAATCGCTACCGTTCGCCTGGGAGATCGCCACACCAATCATTTCCTTAATCGTGCGAGGAATCGTTCCTTTTAAAATAGTGCAGCGAAATTGATGCCAGGTGGCGGCTAAAAATTCGGGGCGAATCGCCATGGATTTAAATAAATTGGGAACCATCCCAAATCCCAATTCGGTGCTAATTTCATCGTAAATATCTTGGACGAGGGGCTGGGTGATCTGATGGGTGTCTTGCAGGGGAAACTGTGCCATAATTGCCTCGAAAATGATTGCGTTTTGGTAATACGATGTATTACGATAGATTGAGTTCTCCTTGCACCGACTTTTAAGTTGGCGAGAGAGGAGATACGCCGGGATAAAATCCAAGCAGCAGAGTTCATGGCGATAACCAATTAACCCTGAACGATGAACAATAACGTCTAGTAGAATGCCCCCAAAGTGGTCGTCAAATTCCAGCGGTTCTCTCGTGCATTGCCGGAATTGACTAAAGTAAGAATAATAAAACCCTAACCATACATATCAGTTCTGGGGTTAATTGTCTACCCAAAAGCTAGCATTGTATAATGATGATTTCACAAACCGAGTATCGCCAACGCCGCGAACAGTTGATGAGTCAGATTGGTCAGGGGACGGCTATCTTCCGCAGCGCCCCGGTTGCGGTGATGCATAATGATGTGGAATATAATTTTCGTCAGGATAGTGATTTCTTTTATCTGACGGGGTTTAATGAAGCTGAAGCCGTGGCGGTGTTAGCGCCGCACCATGCTGAACATCGCTTTGTCCTGTTTGTCCAACCCAAAGATCCAGAGAAGGAAGTTTGGACAGGGTATCGGACGGGGGTTGATGGGGCGAAAGAACGCTACGGTGCGGATGAAGCGTATCCGATTACGGAACTGGATGAGAAGTTACCTCAGTATTTAGAGAAGGCAGATCGGATTTATTATCAATTAGGGCGCGATCGCGACTTTAATCAAACCGTTCTCACCCATTGGCAAAGGTTGATGCGGACGTATCCTAAGCGGGGAACGGGTCCGATGGCGATTGAGTCCACAAATCCGCTTCTCCAGAAAATGCGCTTGGTGAAGAGTTCAACGGAATTGGAGATGATGCGCCAAGCGGCGGCGATTTCCGTAGACGCCCATAATCACGCCCGCAAATTTGCCCAACCGGGATGTTATGAGTACCAAATTCAGGCGGAAATCGAACATATTTTTCGCCAACGGGGGGCGTTGGGTCCAGCCTATCCGTCAATTGTGGCGTCGGGGGTGAATAGTTGTATTTTGCATTATGTGGAAAATACCCGCCAGATGGAAACTGGGGATTTGCTGTTAATTGATGCGGGCTGTGCTTATGAGTATTACAATGCCGATATTACCCGCACGTTTCCGATTGGGGGTAAATTTAGCGGAGATCAACGGATCATCTATGAGTTGGTATTGAAGGCGCAGCAAGACGCGATCGCACAGGTACAATCGGGAAAGCCGTATAATCTATTTCACGATACCGCCGTGCGGGTGTTGGTGGAAGGATTAATGGATTTGGGTTTACTGGCGGGAGATATCGAGGAAATTATTAAGGAGGAGAAATATAAGCCCTTCTATATGCATCGGACTGGACATTGGTTAGGGTTAGATGTGCATGATTCTGGGGTATATAAGAATGGGGAAGAATCTTGGCAAACCTTTGAACCGGGTCAAGTGGTGACGGTGGAACCGGGGTTGTATATTGGCTTAGATATTAAACCGGTGGAAGGTCAACCTGAGATTCCCGATCGCTGGCGCGGGATTGGTGTCAGGATTGAGGATGATGTTTTGGTTACCGAGTCGGGGAATGAGGTGTTAACCGATGGGGTGCCCAAGTTGGCGGAGGAGATGGAAAGCTAGAAGGGTAATTATTTCACCCAAATCCGGGGTGTAGGGGCGGGTTTAGGGGCTTCGATCGCGGTGTTACCAATAACGTTTGTTGCAAAACCCGCCCTTTTCTAAAATCAAAGCAATCAATTCCAAAGTAGCCCTGAACTAAAGTACTCTAAGAGAAGCCGCTCCGCGTCTATGGGCTAAAAGCTTAAACCCGTTAAAACGGGTTCAAAGACTTAGCTAGTAAGCTAAAGCTTACTTGAGCTTTAAGTTCCGGAAATTTATTTCCTGGCTTTCAAGTTGGCAACATGCTATTATTAGGTAGGATTTGGTCGTTTCAATCCCCTTGCGGGGATTTAGTCGGTGGAAGCGTCGGGATTCAGTGAAGCTGATAGGGTCGATATTTTTGGTTTCAGTCCCCTTGCGGGGATTTAGTTGATAGAGCGATCGCAGTGTCTTGGCGAGGTTTATTTTGATCCCCATTGCGGTTACTCGCTCACGTTTTCTGGGCGCACGTCGGTGCGCCCCTACGATTTTAATCCATAAAGTTCCCCTTGCGGGGAAGATGTGAAAGACGACTCAACTGTTGCGAGTCAGCTTACATGAGGCGTGTTTCCATCCCCTTGCGGGGTAAGTTTATCAAGCGATTACCGCTTGCGGAAACTTAACTCCTCTAGCCAAATCAAAGATAACCTTACTGGTTCTAAATGTCAAGTTGGTATCAACTCAAAAAAGCAGTATGAATTCGGGGAGAGTTGTAGATATAACGACTCTCCCCAGTGAGGTAGGATGCTTACCCTGATATCATTCAGATAGGTCTAGTCGTTTTTGTCAGACTCCGGCTTAACTTGCTCCACATCGAAATTGTTGACCAACAAGCCAAGGCGGTTACTCATATCCAAGTTCTGCCAAAGTTGGACACCGTTATTAGCGCCAACGATGAACGCTGAGACAATTGCCGCCAGTATCTGAAATTTCCGCAAATGCTTCCAAGAACAAAAGGATTTTTTAGGTTGGAAATTTGCGGGGTTTTGCGTCTGCTTCGAGTATTTCAGGTTTTCTTCGAACTTATCCGTCAAAACCAACGGGTGTAGATTATTGTCCGGTACGTCATCTTGGAGCGTAAAGTCATGACCATCCGGTGATGGGTGTGCAGATAAATCTAATTCGGCTAAACCTGCTACAGGGTCAGCCACCAATGACTTCGAGTCTTTTTGCATTGTTCGTTACCTATTGTTAAATACGCCAGCTATAAGTTGCTTGCAACAGTTGAGTCGATTTTGAGTGCTTATTCAGACATCTTTCCTCCCGAATATGTATCAATTTTTACCACCTCATGGTTTTGACCATGAGCTTACCTTCTATCATAATCTCAGAGCAATCTCAATGACCACCAACAAAGTTATTTCAACCGACGCATTTAACCTTTTTGAGACTTCCATCCTCCTTGAGAGACACAATCTCAACTTTGACTATTTGCCCTTCAGAGAGCGATTTCGCCTTTTTTGGCTCTTTTTCCGTTAATTTAATTGTTTCCAGAATCGTATATGTTACCTTATTTCCCTTAACGCCTGTAACCGTGGCGTCCAATATTTGACCCACTTTAAAATCATGAGTGTTAACCACCTCAGCAATTTCAGCTTGACGCGCTGACTCGACGACGGGGGCACTAATTTCGCCAACGGGTTCAGTGTTTTGGTAATAACGCATTAGCCGATAAGACCAGCCTAAAATATGTAACATGACTGGGGGATTATCTTGATAGGCTTTTAAGTATTGATTACAAGCATTGTCAATGGCTTGGTAATAGTCAGACGTTCGCTTACTATGTCCAATTTGTCTGCCATTTCTGACCAATGTTTTGAGATAATCAAACAACTTAGTTCCGTCTTGGTTGGCGTAATTGCGAAGATAGGCGATCGCTTTTCCTAGTTCATTGGCGTCTGTATCCTCTTCAACCAGAGTTTTCGCGATCGAGCGGGCAATTTCCCACTCATTTTCGGTTAATTCTTCAGTTACTACCATACAGAAGGGATTGATAAAGTTAACTTAAAAGGCTAAACTGCACTGAGGTAATAATCTGGAAAGAACCTCTCCCCCAGCCCCTCTCCTGCGAGGAGAGGGGAGTTGCATTGGGGGTTGGGGGCTTAGGTTTTCTAATACATTCCTTCCGGCGGTTCTCTATCAGTAGGATATCCCAACACGGCGACTAATTCCTGCAATGGCTGGGATTGCACCAATTCTCGATGCGCCGCCTGAATCGCCTGTTGTATCAACTGTTGCAAGGGTTTTCCAGTGAGGGGTTGGGATTGGGTTTGGTAGGATAAATAGCGATCGCGTATATTATCAACAGGTTCTAAACTCCTTACTTCAACTGTCATTGTCCCCATCCCAATCGGTTTACCGCCACCCACTTTAAGTGCAATCGCATTCAGTTTATCTTGTCCGAGTACAATCAGTAGGGTTCCCAGTTCCCCTTTGGTTAAGTTTCGATAGGGTAATGATGTGCTAAAACCAACGGTTTTCGCCGCTTGTTGTACTGATATTCCCTGCTGTTGCCCTTTATCTACAGCCCGAATTGTGTGATAATAAAACTTGCGCCCAGCGACCTTTCCCTGGTTAAAATAACCTGGGTATTCATCAGGATGAGGACGATAGAGAGATGGCATAAATCCGGGACGAAATTCAGTTGATTCGCATTCAGCATCGCTAAACTGAATTAACCCTTGCCAATTAAGCGCCCCAAATACCCGACAAGCTGGACAAAGTTTAGTTTTATCACGACATTCCTGATAACCTACGGGGATTTGATTCGATTTTGCCTTCGTTTTACACAAACAGCTACGGGTAATCGCTTCATAGGTGGAACGTACCACACCTTTGAGAGAACTACCGGGAATCATTAACTGTCCTGCGCTTCCCTGAATCATGGTTTTAATCAAGGGAATCGACTTTTGTCCCACATCCGTTCCCAGGGCGACAACTCCCGTAGAAACGTGTAATCCGGTTTGAACGGTTAATCTTAGGTGTAACGTTCCATGGACGCGATCGCGATAATATTGATCTTGCCCTTTGGGATGTTGTAATTGCGGTTTGTCTTTCGGTAAAGGAATCAGATGATAGGGTTTAGGGGCAATACTTTGGGATAGCTGAGGACGGGGACGGGGTTTATTATAACTCATCGGCTTGCTGAATAATTACTGACTTAATTAGCCCTGAATTAAAGCCCTGAACTAAAGTACTCGAAGAGAAGCCGCTTCGCGTCTACGGGCTAAAAGCTTAAACCCGTTAAAACGGGTTGACAAGAATCACTGTTTGGCATTTCCACAGTTAAGGCAACAAAATGCACCGTTGCGGTAGGTTGAGCGATAAAATAACGCTGGGCTAGTTTCGGCTGATTTTTCTGGGAGGGCTGATTATTTCTGACATCTAGACTCTTAGGATAAATTAGCGATCGCGGAAATCGGGTTTCATTTGTAGGATACCCATAAGCTGGACGTTGTTCGGTTTTCCAGTAGGATTCTTTCTCAGACTCTCTCAGATCATCTCTGTCTTTTATAATCGATTTAAAGCCGGTAACCTCACCCGTATTCGATAACACAAGTACGCTATAACGGTCATTTTGGCGTTTCCAACGTAACTCGCGATCGCAATTAAACATCTGTCCTTCAGAAGAGGGAAAATCATCCGGTAATTTTTCCACAATTCCACTCACTTGATGACTCCAGCGCAGAAAATAATAACTCGGCGCTGTGGCTTGCTGTTGCACTAATTCTATTAACTCCGTTCCGGTGAGCAAATCTTGACAAACACCAACAAAAGGACTCATGCTGCAACTCCTTCCACTCTCTGACACCAAGCCCGAACCGCCCGCATAAATAAATCCTCAACTTGTTCCTTTCCTTGCCAGTTTAACTCTACCCCAAACCCCAGCGCCATTGATTCCGCCCGCACAGGAGTATCTTGCATATCATTAGCCGGAAAACCATAACGTTCTCGTTCCGTTTCCGCCAAAAACATACCAGCCCCAAAAAGTTGATTATCTTGCCATTCACCGCCACCTCCCAGACTACGAATCCGTTGATCTTCAACAACACAACCCGGATATTGAACAACCGCCTCGTTTAATTTTACCTCCACAATTCCCAAGCCGCGAGACTTAGCAAACCCCAAACCAAACCACCCCTCATCTAAATCCCGCAACACCAAACCAATTAATCCCAATTGGGCTAATGAGAAGTTTTTCAGATGGAGTTTAGTGCGAAATTCACCAGCCGTACAAACTTGATAATTAAATGGTCCCACCGC
Source organism: Coleofasciculus sp. E2-BRE-01 (assembly GCF_040221695.1). Classification (NCBI taxonomy): domain Bacteria; kingdom Bacillati; phylum Cyanobacteriota; class Cyanophyceae; order Coleofasciculales; family Coleofasciculaceae; genus Coleofasciculus; species Coleofasciculus sp. E2-BRE-01. The sequence continues at coordinate 8,863 of NZ_JAVKEA010000151.1, forward strand.
CACCGAACCAAACACGCGGTCAATCGCCACACCATTCCGTTCTTCCAGTTTCACAGGTTGAGACTCAACCGGATAAGCATCCTCAATTCTCACCCGACTGGCAATTGACGTATTACCAAACATCTGATCGGTAAAAGAGGATAACTTATAAAGTTCAGAAGATGATTTATCTTTGAGATAATCATAGTTATCATTTAACGGGTCATTTGCCCAGAGGCTATTCGGATAATCGGAATTCCGATTATCGCGTCCCACCGTTCTAACAATTCGTTCAGCATGGGCGCGAATTGCCCCTTTTAGAGAACTTCCCGGTAAATAAACCGAACGCCCTCCCTTATGATAAGTTTCCACAAATTCCATATCCGGCTTCGTGGGATCAGCACCTTCCCGCCCTGATTTAATCAGAATCGGGCCACAGGGGATTAAACTAAAATCAATCGTACATTGATTAACCAATCGTTTGTGCATAATCTAAATTGATCTGAAACAACCTATCCTTTAAGCCGCAACTAAAGTATCGAGTTGGGCTTCACAGTGTTGAAAAATAGAGTTGACGGCTGCAAATAGGGAATCGAGTTCCTGAATACTGTAAAACGTAATATTTTTAGTAAATACATTAGCCTCTAACTTGCCAAACTGCCAGAGTTCACCATTAGACACAATCCCAAATACAGTAATCTGAGGATGTTGATTCAGACGTTGAGCCGCCACCATTTCGGCTGCACACTGACCCCACCCTTCCTTAAACTTATCTTGTTTTGCCTCAACTAGCAAAAAATAGGGTTGGTCAAAAACCACCTTTCCTAGGGGAGAGCGTTTGGCTAAAATATACTCCGGAAATCCCGAAAGGTTTTCATCGTAATTCAGGGATTCATGACTCCATAAAATAAACTTACTCGAATAACATTTCCAAATTTGTTTCAGCACCGGATAAATAAGATTCTCACAAATAGCAAACTCCGAATTATTCACCACCCCTTCCCGCATCACCATCTGGAGATCTTCCCGAAAATAGTCCGGAATATCAAAAGGAGATTCAACAATAAAATTCGCCTCAGTATAACTAATCTGAAACTCCTGGATAACATCCGCAATACTTTTGTACTTACTAAATGACATAATCACCTCACATCATTGCGTTCGTAGTTGCGCTTTAGCGCCCTAAACGTCACATCACCCACCCCAATTGTAATTCATACGTAGGGTGCGTTAGCGGAGCGTAACGCACCGTTGAACAAGGGCGGGTTTTGTTGTTCAATTATCGGTAACCAGCCAGATGGAATCCCTAAACCCGCCCCTACAATGAATTGATACATCATCACCTCGTATTCACCTCAGCATTCTGATTCTCCCGATTCTCCAAATAACCAATCAAAGATTGTACCCACTGGTCTTTATACCCTTTACCATCCTCATAAGCTGAACCCTCATTATTAACCATTTTCTTAAGATAATTCAGCAACTTATCCGCATCAACCTCATCCCGATTACTTTCATCCCTAGCATCAAACCAATCCATCCTCTCAATCTCTAATTTAACCACACCCAAACCCCGTGAACGCCCTCCCCCTAGTGGAATTTGTTCCGTCTCAAATTGATGTAAACCAATCATTAATAATCCCAACTCCCAATCCTCAGCATTTTCCACCACCGCCTTAAACGCAAAAGGAGTTCCGGCTGGAACCACTTGGAAATCATACAATTTCCCATCAGCAGCGGTTTCCGTATCCCTATCAATCGCCACCCCATCCCGTTCTTGATATTGACCAAACCAATAATTTGACAGTACCATCAAATCTCGAACTTGAAACTTACTCGCCAGCCAAGGCGAACCAAATAGGTGAGAAATTAAGTCAGTCTGGTTTAAAATAGCCTCAGTCAGCGCCGTATCTGTGGGATATTGATCTTTGAGTTGCTTCATTTCCTGAGCCGTAATCGCCCACTCCTCCTCCACCGCCGGATTAGCGACCAAAGTCCGCTCCCCGCCCAGGATACCACGCAGGAAGCTTTCCAAGCGCGATCGCAACGCCCCCTTAAAACTAGCGCCCGGTATCAACGGTTTACCCAAAGCATCTTTAATCACCGGTAAATCCGAACCAATCGGTTCCGTGGAACGCCCTGCACTAATTCGTAGTGCAGTTATCGTCATCAACTTCCCGCTAATTTCCAAACGATTCTTAAAACAATCAAACACAACATTATCTCCCAGTTTGTTCGTAGTTGCGCTGTCTTCGCCATAAACCTCCGCCTCCCCACCACCAACCCTGACTCTAACTTTTCACAGGAAATCTATAAACCAGCATCGGGGCGGGTTTAGTCACATCCGGATGCAACCGAAAAGATAATAGTGAAACCCGCCCCTACACAATCGTTGCGCCACATACCGTAAAAACTCAAACCCTGACTAACTCAGACTCAACCAACTAAACACATCTTGAACCGATAACCGTACCTCCCCCAAAGAACTAAGCACATACAAACTCTCTTGATTTTGCTTAATTTCCGGCTTAAGCTTAATAAGCTTGGTGGGCAATGCCCACCCTACTTAATCTACGAAATCCATACGCATGAAAGGAGAATAAGAACGTCGTTCAGTCTCAGGATTGACTGTAATTTTACTAGCATAATTTGCACCTTCTTGATCCTCACGGATTGCTCTCCACACCAACAGACGCCAACCTTCCACAGAGACCAAATAACGGTCGGTGGTTCTCCCAGGTTTGAGCCAGCGTAATCCATTCCCAACATTAATATGTTCTTTTTGATCAAAAGTCTCCTTAGAAGCCGCTACTCGCGACAGAAAGCGAAATGGATCACAGTTATCAAGTTGTCTAATATTCTCAAAACAATCTTTAATCGCTTTTTGAGAAAGAAAGGGAACCAAAACAGAAGGTCTACGTATCTCATCAAGGAATAAGATACCGATAGCAGACAGACTAACTTGTCCATCAATAAATTCAAAGAGCGACTTCAACCTTTCTCTTTCATCATAAGAGATATTCTTTTCCCATTCGGCTTGAGTAATAGCTGTTTTGTCTTCAATTTTTTCAAATAAACCTTTATGAGCTTCAAATGACGAACGGATGAATTCTACCGGAAGTGGCGGTAATTCTAGAAATTTAGTGGACTGCTCAAAAATGTAATCACACTTAACTCCTTTTAACATCCCGACTAAAACGGTGTAAGGAACCAGTGCTTTATATCCTCCAGTTGGATTCAGGATAATATTACTTGCCCCATAGTCATCAATTTCCTTGATAATATGTCGGACAAATTCAACAACCCCCCTTGTCCGGAATAGTTCAGCATCTAAAACTTGCAAGCCTTGAACTTGTTTTATTTGTACATCTAAATTAGTCCAGTAATGATGCAAATATTTTTTAACCGCAATCGCACAACAATACCCATCCTCTGTACTTGAAGCCAGCAGAATTATTCTATCCCTATCCGTGATACCAATCCGAACCAGAGAATGAATCTCAGCAGATAATTCATTTTTTAAACTTTCTCCCTCTGGACGGATATAGCGGAAAGTCGAAAATATGCTTTCAGCAGCATCTTCTATACTGGATTGCTGTTTAACCCAATTTGTCAAATCTCGTGGTTTAACTCCTGAAACTTTTCTTGCAGCGCTGATACCCACAGAACATATAACTGTTTTAACCATTTGTCTCAAACTATCTGATTCAATCGATGCACAACTAGAGTAGTTTGTCTTGTCTTTGAGTTACTTCCAGACTATTTACTATATAAGCATAACTGTATACCTCCTGATTATTGGTTCAGTAAAACATACTTGAAGCTGAGTGGCATCCAATTATCAATCTAAACCCTCTTTTAAATACTTGAGATGACGAGAACCATACCCCAAATAACGACGAATTAATTCTAACCAAATTTTCTTTACCTCACCTTGAGAGGCTTCAGCAATACTCTGAGCAATTTTTTTAATATTACCATCGATATCTTGAATAATTTTCTCAGCTAGCGAACCTTTCCCTCTCCCCCATTTTTTATCTCGACCGACTTGATAGCGAATAAAATTCTTGATCACTTCCGCACTATCCGTCGTATCAGCAACACGGACTAAATTACGAAATTGAGACTCTTCTAAATTGCCATACTTAGTCGTATCTAACGCCGCTTGAATCCAGAGGACTAAATCATCCTCGGCTTGGCGAATTCCTTTTTGTACCTGAAGTTCAACTTGTTGTGCTTGTAGATTCATACAGCCTCCTCCCAAACTATAGTATGAAAATCATTACAAACTTGCACTTGACCAAACCCTTCGCAGGTGCGATCGCCTACTCCTTTCAACTCTAACCTTTCTAACGCCGCCATCCAATCTTTCTCCTTCTCTTTGATTGTACTAAATAAATAAACGCTACCTTTATTCGTGATTAACTCCACATCCTTCATCAATCCCCAAGCCGAATTCCAGCCCGAACAATAGTCATAGCTGCTATAAGCAACCTGCAAATCGACTGGGCAGTCTCTTAACTGAACAAACTCTTTTAGCATATCTTCAGAAATCACCATAGTGCGTTGCCAGTTTTCGGTTAAAATCGCATCAGATTGCAAATCTAATGTAAAGTAAGTCCGATTCTCTAGTGGACGATTGCCAAAGAGATTTCCCCACTCAAGCCAACGATTCTGGATAGCATGATTAAACCGATAAATACGGGATTCCAAGGTTTGCTTAACTGAACTCACCGTTCCCTGAATCTCCACTTTACCTAAGCCTCGCGACATGACACCACCTAGGCGGAAATTTCTGGAGTTGAGATTGATAAATTGAGTCAGTTGATCAGCCAGGTTATCATCTTCAACTAGAATCGAACTGCGGTAAACAACGGGTTGCTGATTCTGAGTTTCATTCAGAACCTCAATGCTATATAAAACTTGTTCTTCTGCTGTTGCCCGACGCCGATTAATGCCCACACGAGTTAGCAGGCGCTTAGAGACGGAATGAGTTTGATAGTGTTGCTCATTCTTTTGGCTGTAAAACCCACTATAGGGTTCAACTCGTCCACCATCTTGGGGACATATTGGATCATAAGGATACCCATAGCTTTCCGCACAGAAACGATCAATTAGAGTATCAAAAACGCCGTAACCTTTCGGCTTAAATCCAGGATTGGTTTTAGAACTTAAGGCAGTGGCAGGTAACACATTAACCTCTGCATCGCTATTTGTAGGGGCGGGATAGGCATTATGGAAAATTGTCGCATTTTCCCGCAAAAATACGTCCTTAAAATCATTATCAGTTTTCGTTAAATCAGGATTATCTAGATGAGACTGTTGAATCATCTGGGAAGCAATCGCCCCCCGAATTACCGAACCGGGAATATAGTCTCCCGCTTCACTCACTGAACCTCCTGGTTTTTTCCGCCCAATGGCTAGAGGTGACAAGGCGGTAATGGTTAGTTGAATCTGTTTCATTGTCCACCTCCTGGTAACAGGGTTTGCCAATCCTTTTCCTCTACTGACACCCCCTTAATTTCCCACGTCAGCCATCCCAATCCTGTGGATTTAGAACCCCCCAAGGCGTTGATATGGTGTAATCCGGCTAAAATTAAGGCTTTGGTATAAGAAGGATAATTAGGCTGCAGGTGAATGTCGCCAGTAAACTTAAGCTGAACATTAGCGGGTGAGGTTTCTAGGAAGTAGAGTTTTTTCTCTTCGGCGGTATGACGACGGCGGTTAATCGTCACGCCCGGGCGGAGAACCTCTGGCGGGAGATTGTCCGGTTTTTCTTGGCAAATTAAGTCATCAAAGATGACTCGTGACGGTAAGGTGGGATTGCCAAATATCTGACAAATTAAACAATGATATCGGTTATCTCCTGGTACTCGATAATCCTCGTCTCGTTGAAAACGCCTCGCCTCCTCTTCAGGAAAACCCGCACGTTGGGGACACATCGTTTGAGGATTAGGGGCTTGACAAATTGCCCACCCTAACCCCCGTGCTAATTTCTCACATTCATGGCGCAAACGCCCTTTAAGTTGAGATGCAGGAATCAAAAGTTTGTTGTCCGCAGTACGCACAATTGGCTTATCGGCGAGAGAACCGGAAGAACCTCCTGCACCCACACATAAAGCGGTATGAATGACAGCCGTTAGGGAGATTGTTTCGACTGGATTAGATAGTAATTCTTGTAGATAAATCATGAGTTACTAATCATTGTTGTTGTCTGAGAGGCTGATTCGGGTTGCACTTCAATGAATGGATAGAGTTCTATGAGTTCTCGCCAAATAGTATAATAAGTTGATTTTTTGAGTAAACTTAAGAGACTATACTGTAACCGAAATAGTTCAGGTGTAAACGTTTCCAATAAAATTAGCACAATAAGATTGGCAATCATGCTATCGCGATCAAACATCCACGGGGCTAAGTTGCCATCGTTGGTTATCGCTTTACACCACGCTTCTTCAAAGTAGTCTTTCAAGAGTTTTTGTTGTTCCGGTTGTAATCGCACCCGGAAATATCGATAATTTAGCATCGTTGTAGATTTACCTCGCTCTAACAAACTGCGGATTTGATAAAGTTGCGATCGCGGAAATTCTGACTGCTTTAGTTTCTCCCCGGTTTCTATCAATCCGCCGAGTTCATGTAAGGTGTAGGGGGCGCCATAGAGTTTCAGGGTTGGTTTACTTTTGTCTTGTTCCTGCTTGGTTAAACCCTCTTGGCGAAAGGATTCAATATTTGAGGAAATCATGGTGACTGATTTTAGAGTGAGAAAGTCAACGGTTCCGCCATGATAGCCATAGTCTTTTTTTAACTGCTTTGCCTTCTTCTTGGCTGACTTAAGTAATTGATTGGTCAAATTCTCGGCATAATAAATGGGCGTTTGATAAGCCGTAATGAGAACCCCCGTTGACATACTCAGTTTACATCGTGAAGGGGTGACAGATATCTTCCCTTGGTATCTGTGACAGTCTTGAGAACGTGAGATTATTTCTGAATCAGTAATTCCATAGTCGTCTCGCCCTTGTATCTTTTCGCCTTCCAGAAGAATTCGCTCAAACTCCTCGCCAATGGTTTTAGCAATTGCCAGTGCTTTATCGGCTGGCACAATTAACATGACATCATCCCCACCAATTGTGAGGATTTCAAACGGATAAATAATCGCGCCATTCCGATGTTGGTTTTCTCCAGTTAAACCATTTAATTGATGAGGGTTAAGATGCTGTCCCAGGGCGTGGTACACTGATTCTTCTGTGGCGGTAAAGATATCTCGGCTAAATCGGCGACAATCTTGGGGGGTTTTGAGTTCTTTCTGAATATAACCTCCTATGTTATTGCCATCAGCATAAATATAGCCGACAAAGCCATTTCCTGCATTGCCAATTTCGGTGAGCGATCGCGCTTCGCCAATTTTCTGTTTGGCGATGTCTTGATAATAGCGATCTCGATAGTGACTTTTTTCGATAAAACGCCTAAATTTAACCACCCAGCTTTCCAGATACCCTGAATTCCATAATGTCTTAACTTGACCAAGTTGCCATTTCCAATCCGAATTTTTTGTCCACCATTTCTGACTGCGACTCCCTTCTCCTTTCGTTCGTTGTCCAACAATACGCTTACGGGCTAAAGCATCAGAAAACCAAGGTTCATCCGGAAGACGACTCCCAGGGGCAATAGCTAGGCGATGTTCGACGTCATCCCGCAATAAATAAGGATGGGTTTCAAACATAGGCGGATAGCGACGGCTGGGGCGTTGGCTATCAGGTATGTTATTCCCGTTACGTCGCTGCTGAAATAAAGCCGCCAGTTTCCCGGTTATTTCGTTAAAGTTCTTGCGATTTTTAAATAACTCTTTCCAGTCTTGACCGTTTTTTACTTGACCAAAGTAGGCGGTTGCGAGCGGATTTGTTTGCCGTTTCTTATCCTGTAAATACCAGTCTAACCATTTGGTTTGTTCAATCGGATGGTCAAGTAATCCAAATCGCAGTTCCAGCAATCTGAAACTTTCTCCTACCGCACAAGAATTAGCGGTCAAGGTTTCTTCTGTATAGCGTTTTTCAATTAAATTAACCAAATCCGGGACAAAGGCTGTCGGGCAAAAGGCTAAAATGTTACCCCCGGTTGAGTAAATCACTAACTCAGGAATCAGTGCGTCCCATAACGAGTGTAGTGTTTTATCTTTGTGTTGTAACTCTCGCCTAACCTTTTGGCAATATTGTCTGGCTCGGTAACATTCGGGAAAGTCCTCTGGCAATTCTTCACATTTGAAAAACGCAGGTAAATCTATTAAATTAATTCGATCTAGTAATGCTGATGCACCCCGAATTTCAGGGAGTTTGGCTGATTCAAATACATAGCCTTTAATCTTTGTTGCACCGCCATAGACTAAACCGATTCGGGTGGTTTGCTCCCATAAATTGGCATAGTTATCCTGAAGATCAGTAATTTTATCGGGAAAATAGTCTTGGGAAATCTCTTGTAGTTGCCGCACCGTTTGTAGTAAGCCCTTTAGTGCTTCTGTATCCGGAACATCTTTCCCTTGACGCAGCGCTTCTCGCATTTGCTGCAAGATACTCAAATCAAACTGCGGTTCACGCCCCTCGCCCCAAGCGAGACACCAGGCGATTCCAATGGTTAGGAGGGGTAGAGAATGGGTCATAATTCAGCCTGCGTTTAAGAACTATAGCCCTGAACTAAAGTTCAGGCTCAAAGCTAAAACCCGTTAAAACGGGTTCAAAGCCTTGTATCTAGTAATCTTTAGTTTACTTGAGCTTAAAGATAAGAAATTGATGTCCTGGCGTCCAAATCAACAGCATTCCGCCTAAGCCCTAAGTCAGCAACATTCGGCTTAAGTCAGTGACATTCAGTTTGAAGTCTATTTTAATGGACAGCCAGTCCTTTGAACTTGGGGCGGATGTTTGAGCCTCAATACCGGATGATCTCCCTCGCTAGATGGCTGGATTACCGAGACAGTGCGGCGGGTAATTCCACGGGAAATACTTCACCCACGGAGACATCGTGAGTGTGAGTCGCGACGACGACAACGCCTAAACGGGGGTCATAACATCCTACCCAAGCGGCGGGATGACATTCGTGAACTAGGTAACTGTACAGCCAAATCGGACCTTTTCCTTCGATGACGATACCTTGGTTGAAGGGTATTCCTTCTGGTAGTTTGATTCCTTTAATGTCTGGGGGGGAAATAATGCCGTCATCTGTTGTAATCTGGAAATGCAGGTGTTGATAGGGTAAACCGGTTTGGGTTTGATGGGGAAGCAGTTGAAGTTGAATCGCGTTCATGGTTTTTGCTGTTCTGTGAGTACGAGGCTAATGTAGCAGCTTCCAGGAAAGACCCTTTTCCGACGACCGGAAGGGTTTGGCATTTAAGGGGGTTTGCTTGTATTATTATCGAATAACGACAGAACCTGGAAAATTGCATAGCGAAATACGGTAAATTAGCTTATCTACACAGGTCACGCGATCGCTGAAAGCCTCATTTTTCCGTTGAGGTGTGTCGATGGCGGTCTAGGTAAGGGTTTTGGACGATGAAAACCGGAGATTTTTGTCAATAAGCGTTGAGTAATTGACACTGAAAAAAGGTGTGTAGATTTGGCGTCTGAAACTCTCTCCCTGTAAGGTTTCCTGAGCGAACTCTTGACAAACTCACTTCCCCGAAAGGGGATGGAAACAACAGAAATTAGACGCAGCTTACAGGATATTATCCAGTTCAATAAGTTAGCTTGGCAGGGTATTTTTGAGCAGGGAGAAAATAGCTGATGTCACAAACCAATTGGATTCGTGTCTTAGAGGCTAATAAATTCATGCGATCGCGCCAAGAGGTGATCGCCTTTGAAACGGCGTTAGCTGAACTAGCAAAGCATCCTCAAACCGAGGATTTACCCACCTTACATCTCATTTTCGATGATCGCTGTGAACAGCCAGAGGTCATGTTTAGTCTGCTTCATTGTCTAGAATCCTTTGATTTACAGCAACAGCTTCAAGCATTTATAACTGTGGCGCCTCAGTTAATCGGGTTGGCTCAAGATTGGGCGAGAATCATCCATACTCGGATTTTGAATGATGATTCGGCTTGTCGGTTGTATCGAGAGTTGTTACATTCGGTTAACTCACAACATCCAAATTTTATCCGTCAATTGCTTGAAGACAGCGCTACTCGTCATTTAACCGATCTGAATTCGCCAGGGGAGTTAATGAAACAGGTTTGAGATAACTAAGTCTACCCTATATAAGTAGGTTGGTGGAAATAAACTCAATCATGTTAACTTATGTAAACAACCATCAAACCCTTACAAATGACGAATGACAAATGACGAATGACGATCTCCACCGTTAACTTTAATTGTCCCCACCTACTTATATTAGGAGCAACCCCTTAAAAATCCGGCATTCACCCCATCATGGCACCCCGCAAACGCAGCCAAACCCAACCCCCTCCATCCCGCCATCCCTGGACACCGGATACAGAATTAGTCGGACTTGTCTTAGAATTAACCGCCAACGCCCCAGACTCCCTCTATACTCAATACACCGTCCGACTCCACGCCTGGTTCTTAGATCAAGTTCGCCAAACCAACCCCGAACTCTCCGCCTATCTCCATGATGGTCAATCCGAGAAACCCTTCACCCTCTCCCGCTTAGACGGAGACTTCCTCACCTCTGGAAAAACCCTCAAACTCAAACCCGATACAACCTACCGTTGGTACATCACCGCCCTTTACCAACCCCTAACCCAATGGCTAGCCGAATGGGTTCATCACCTGCCAGATATGATTAAGTTACGCGGTGCGGTGCTAAACATTAGCCGTTGTCACATCGCTTTAGCACCAACCACTTATCCTAACTTATTCACCCCAACCCCCACCCTACCCCAATCCCTAAGCCTCAGCTTCCTTACCCCCACCAGCTTTCGCCGCAAGGGACACCATTTCCCTTTACCAGTTCCCACGAATCTCTTCCACAGCTATTTGCGGCGATGGAATGATTTTTCCGATCGCCCCTTTAACCAAACCGCCTTTTTAGACTGGGTAGAGGAAAATGTAGTGATTCAGCGTCACCGTTTAGAATCGATGAAAGTCGCAGCCGGAAAGAAAGGAGTCGTCACTGGATTCACAGGTGCGATCGCGTTAGGACTGGACTCAGGTGCAACCCAACACCCAGAATTTAGCCAATTATTCCATACCTTAGCCCAATTTGCGCCCTACTGCGGCACCGGACACAAAACCCCCTTTGGTTTAGGACAAACTCGCCTAGGCTGGTTATCCCCCGAAACCACCGCCCTCCCGTCGATGGAAACCCTATTAGCCGAACGCATCAGCGAATTAACCCAACAATTTCTCGCCCAACGCCAGCGCCAAGGGGGAAATCGGGCGCAAGACATCGCCGAAACCTGGGCAACCATCTTAGCACGACGAGAAATGGGCGAATCCTTACAGGCGATCGCAGATGATCTAGAGATGCGTTACCAAACCGTCAAAACTTACGCCAAATTAGCCCGTCGTGCCATCTTGAACAATGACAGATAACAAGTATTTTTGTCGGGGCGGGTTTAGCCACAATTGTAGGGGCGGATTTAGGGAACCAATTTCGCTATTCACCGATAACGGAAAAACAAAACCCCCCCTCCTCACCAATAACGGAACAACAAAACCCGCCCTCCCCACCGATAACGGAAAAACAAAACCCGCCCTCCTCACCGATAAATGAACTCTGCACTTCCGCCCCCCACACCCGACACCCGACACCCGACACCCGACACCCGACACCCGACACCCGACACCCTACACCCTACACCCTACACCCTGCCTACCTTTGACTTAGCTTGTCACCCCTTGCCCCTCAAACCTTTCCGATGTTGTGAGTTTCGCCAAAAAAACGGGAATCCTGAATCTAAGAAGGACAAAAGACAAAGCATGAGATTCCCCGAATGTTACAAAAACTATCTACACCAACAATCGAATACGGACAATCCCTACTGGGGCTACATCTAATCAGTCTCCTGATTGGATACACCGTAGCTGGTTGGTTATTATCCCTTTATCAAGCCCCGGCGCTAATTTGGCTAGGAACCCAAGCCGTCACCGTACACTTAGCTTGGCGAGGCAAAAGCGCGATCGCATTAGCCATCACTTGGGTGGTTGGCGTTGTCTGGATCGGCACCCTAGCCAGGGCGTACCCCCCCAGCCTACGTTTCAATTTTCAACTGTTAGTCATTGCCTTATTTTTTATCTGGCTTTTAGGCATAATTCTAGCCTTTGGTGTAGCCTTTGCCAAACAACCGATCCAAGCCACCGGATTGAAAAACACTCAAGCCTTTTGGTTTTTAGTCACCCTAGCTTTTAGTGGCTTAGCCGTCGGTCGAATTTTGGACATGATGGTTATACGTTAATCGTTGATCGAGCAACAAGCAGAAAACCAAATGATTATTACGGCTACCTTTTTGTATCAGCGATTCAATGTATCCTAACCTGAATGATACTGACTGAAGAGAAATGTCACTGACTGGTATGCTGGTGGGCAGTGCCCACCCTACAGGATATCCGGCTTGTAGTAAAACTTTTAGCCCTCTATTCTGTTGGGTTGAGCGAAGTCGAAACCCAATCTACAACCTCAAACGCCAGGAAATAACATTCCGAAACCTCAATCTAAAAAACCGGGTAATCGTTTTAACCCGTTTTAACGGGTTTAAGCTTTAAGCCAGAACTTTAGTTCTTGGCTCAATTATCACATTAATCAAGGAGACAATAACGTAAAAACTTCAACCTTTCCGGGACAATCTCAGCCAAAAACCCCCAACTATGCCGATAACCTCAAGCTAAAAAAACGAGTAACCGTTTTAACCCGTTTTAACGGGTTTAAGCTTTAAGCCAGAACTTTAGTTCTTGGCTCAAGTATCAAATCAATCAAGGAGACAATAACGTGAAAACTTCAACCTTACCGGGACAATCTCAGCCCAAAATCCCCAACTACGCCGATCGCACGCCCCAGTATTACATCGACAAAATGGAGCCAGAACTCCGAGCAAGTTTCAATCCCCAACAGCTTCAGGCAATATTTAATCTGTTAGATGAGGCAATTCCCAAGCCATCACCCAAGATTGTCGATTTAAGATTTTTAGTCGATTTAATCGTCACCCGCTTCTATGTCGTGTTATTAGTCGGTAAAGATAGGCGACGAAAACCCCGGCGTTACATCCCCAAAGGCGTAGCTAAAGTTGGCAATGTGATCGCGGCAATTATCCTACTGTTAGGCGCAAACCTGCTACTAAGCGCCAGTTTATTCCTATTCGCGTACTTACTCAAATCCTTAGTCGGCATCGATTTCTTTTCCGGCGATCGTCATCTTCCCGATATAATTAAAAGCATTTTCCAGTAAGCTTTAACGGTGCAAGGTGTGCATTATTGGTGGGTTACAGCGGATATCCCATTAAATGGTTATTTCCTCGATTTAATTCCGCCTAACCCACCCTACTGGCGCTCCCTGTCTTCTGCTCTGGGTTTTAATAATTCAAATTTAAACACCTGCCGAAAATAATTCACGATCACAAAAAACAAAAACCCTAACGATAGAAGCAGTTCAGCAAACTCTTGATCTCTGGAAATAACAAATTCTAACCCATCGGTATATTCAAGAATGACATAAATAACCAACGCCAAACTAAAAAATATCGCCAAAAACCAACTAGGGGTTAAATAAGTGAGATAGTGATAACCCCCTTGCTGATTTTGTCGATGCGAACGATACCAGAAAATAATCCCTAACAAACAGATAAAACTAATCCCGATAATTCCTTCCCCCCAATAATCCTGAAACCAGACCAAATTATGAATCGTGAATTCTCCTTGAACATTGTAGGCTTCAAAGAAAGGGGGGAGTTCCCAGCCAAATAATCGTTGACCCCAACTGACCTCTTCTAAGGCGACAAAAATAAAAAAGGCACTATACAGATAGTACCCCCAGCCCAAAACCTTTTGACGCAGCCGGAAAAAATAACGACCAATCGGTATCGAAAATCCACCCGCCAGGAAATAAGCGATAACCGTGCCATATTCAATAAATCCTCCCTCATCCAGAATCATCCGATAGGAACGGCTGTCACCGAGGCGAAATTTGAGCAGTAGCAGAATAATCGTGGCGAATATCGGGAAAACTAAGAGAAACCGCTTCATTGTTTCTCGCCCGGAAAACAGGGAAAAATACACCAGCCTTTTAATCCCTTGGCTTTTCCCCAAAAGGAACAACAATATACCTAAAATTAAGGCACTGATATTACTCAAATTCCACGTCCAGCCCGGATAAGACTCTAAAAACGGAGAGATTTTAGCCAGTTGTGCAATGGCGGCACCGATACCAAACAGCATAAACATGATGCTGATGACTCGACTAAAAATAGTGATCCGCCCTTCCAGCGCTTTGGTTTTGGGATAGAGGGTCATCCTTGATGTTTCGCCAGTAAACGTTGATTGCTTTTCAAAGATTAACGTTTACACTATCACAGTTGTGCCAAGTAACCGTTACTATTGCTATGTATAATAGTTAGGCGGTTCAGGGGCAATGCATGGATTGAATTCATCCTCCTCCACACAAGCAGAACGGTTTCGGCAGCTTCAGAGTCAGTTGCGCGATCGCTGGTCTAGTATTGATCTGTTTGACCAGGACGATCGCGACATATTGGTGGTGCCGTCTGTTACTGTGGATCAGCGGGAACTGGCGAAGATTCCCGGTTTCCTGCATTATGAGGAACGGCTGTTATTTTCCCTGATTCGCTTACGCAATCCCCGCACCCGCCTGATTTATGTGACGGCGGTACCGCTATCGCCGATAGTCATTGATTATTATTTGCAACTTTTACCCGGCATTCCCTTTTCTCACGCTCGTGAGCGTTTGATGCTCCTCTCCACCTATGACGCCTCACTCAAACCCCTCAGCCAAAAAATATTAGAACGTCCCCGCTTAATGGCGCGAATTCGTCAGGCGTTGCGTCCGCACAAGTCGTATATGGTCTGTTATAATTCCACTCAGTTTGAGCGAGAATTATCAGTAAAACTCAATCTACCGCTTCTTGCACCTGACCCCGATTTACTTTACTGGGGAACCAAGAGTGGGAGTCGGGAAATTTTTAAAGTTAGTGGTATCCCCCATCCCGATGGTTGCGAAACGCTGTGGACGGTGGACGAGTTGGTAGAAGCGGCGGCTGTGTTGTGGGAACATCATCCTGATTTAAAGCGGATGGTGATTAAACTCAATGAAGGCTTTTCTGGGGAAGGGAATGCGATTCTGGATTTGAGAAAAATCCCCGACGCTGCACCGGGAAAAGCGTCCCATGATCAACGGGTTGCCGCTATCCACGAAGATTTAGAGCATTTAGGCTTTCAGGCAAGTAATGAAACCTGGACTCAGTTTTCCAGTCGCATCCCCGAATTAGGCGCGATTGTCGAGGTCTTTATTGAAGGAGAGAATAAGCGATCGCCTAGTGTGCAAGGGTATATTACCCCGAATGGTGACGTGAAGATACTCTCCACCCATGATCAAATCTTAGGGGGTCCAGACGGTCAGATTTATCTAGGATGTCGATTTCCCGCCGATGCAGCCTATCGCTTACCCTTACAACAGATGGGAATTAAAGTGGGAGAAGCGTTGGCAGAAAAAGGGGCGATTGAACGGTATGGCGTGGATTTTGTCGCCGTTCACCAGCCGGAGAAGGGGGAGACTGTCTGGGATTTACAGGCGATCGAAATTAACTTACGCAAAGGGGGAACCACCCATCCGTTTATGTCGCTGCGGTATTTAACCAATGGTCATTATGACGCCTCAACGGGTTTATTTCACAGCCAGCAAGGTCGTCAGAAATATTACATCGCTACGGATAATTTACAACGGGATCATTACCGAGGCTTAATGCCTAATGATCTGATGGATATTATCACCCATTATCGCCTACATTTTGATAGCAGTACCCGGACGGGGAATGTGTTTCATCTGATGGGTGCCCTCTCAGAGTTTGGCAAACTGGGATTAACCTGTATTGGTGATTCCCCTCCCGAAGCGGAGGCATTTTATAACCAGGTGATGCAAGTATTGGATCACGAAACTACAGGGATTGATAATGACCAGTTTTCTTATCCCTGTGAGCCGATTTCCTGGTTCTCTAAGTGATATCGAATCCGCTTGATTGCACACAGATGCGGCTTTCCCGTAGTTAGGATGATAATAAAAATGAGCTATCTCCTAGGGTTTGATTAATGACGACTACATCAGTTTCCAGATATGTCACTCGTAATCCAGACATTTTAAACGGTGAACCGATTATTATCGGGACGCGCATATCGGTGCGAGTCATTGTCGGCTTATGGCGATTGGGTACTCCTCCTGAAGAAATTCCGGCTCAGTATCCCCAGCTTACCCTGGCTCAAGTCTTTGATGCCCTGAGTTTCTATTTAGATAACCAGGCTGAAATCAATGAGTATATTGAGCGAAATCGAATCCCAGACGATCTGATTCATCCCGCAGTTCGCAAAGCCTTAGAAGCGGAATGAAAATCTTTGCGTCACTCTACACAGATGAGGATATTGCTAATTTGGTTGTCACTCTTCTCAGAGCTAGAGGTTTGGATGTCCTAACAACTCTTGATGCTGGGATGGCGAGTTGCTCTGATCAGCAACAATTGGCTTATGCTGCTGCACAAGAGCGATGTCTATTGACTCACAATCGAGTGGATTATGAAAGATTGCACCTGAGCTACATCGAAATCGGACAACAGCATTCAGGCATCATTGTCACACCTCAAAATAATGCTTATGAGATTGCTAAACGAGTCGGTATCATTCTGAATACTCTGACAGCCGATGAGGTTTTTAACCAGCTTTTGTATGTGTAACAATTACCAGAAATTTTGCACAGATGACGCTCGATAGCCAATAGGATAGGATGCTGACTTTGATTAGGTTAGTTTGGCGTGCCAATACAGCACGGTAGAGATCCCCCCAAACCCCCCTTAAAAAGGGGGGCTTACTTTGGGGTTCATGTTAACGAGAGTAGGTTGGGTTGATGTCCTGTCCCCAACAAGCACGGGTTAGCTTTTGGATATTATCTGCTATCCCTAAAAACAGCAAAAGCTCGATCAGGATAAAACCAACCCCTCAACCAAAGGTTGTACCGTTCCACCCCCACATACTACCCTTGGCATCAGCGAACTCAATATAAATTCGCTTAATCGGGACACCCAGCTTTTCACTAATCACCTGGCAAAAGTCTTGACTCATTGCCTGGGTTTGGGCTGGATTCATCGTGCCAATATTTTTGACTTCCATGTAGCAGGTTGGCTCAACAGTACCGCCAAATGTCATGGATACACCATCTTCAAATGCTGTCATCACATAGGATTCAGGTTTCCCTACATGCTGGGCTAGCTTACCGGAAAGGGTTTTGAGCAACCCTTCCACTAGGGTAGGTTCTGGATTACTGACAGATGATTGAACTTTAATCAGAGGCATAGGCTTATTTTTTCAACTTCATTAGAACTGAGATCTTGCAGCACTGGTCATAAATCCCCAGTTACCCGGTGGTTGGTAAGAGCAACACATGATCATAGAAGGGTGTTTAGGTTTATAACTCTTGCCCACTCTACGTCAAATCAGCTTACCCTTAACTGTTGCCAGAGCTGAGTTAGAACCATTTGGGATATGGGACAATTGGCGTTCAGTCTCTAGCCACCATATTGCCAACCAGTGCTTTCGAGTAAAAGCAGTTCTCCTGCCCGGTGGATACCTGCGGCAATCACTTCCCCCACATAAACACTGTGATCTCCCTTTTCCACCGAATCGACTACTTTACATTCGATGTAACCGAGGGAGTCAGAAATGATTGGACAGCCTGTCGCTTCTCCTTCATAAAATTCCACATCCGCGAACTTATTCCCAACCCGGCTTTGGGGTTTAAAGAATTTCGCCGCCATGTCTTTTTGTCCATTTTCTAGGAAGCTGATGCTGAACACACCATTTTTTTTCAGCATTTCGTGAGAACCTGTCTCTCTCTTAATACAATTAACCACCAGTGGCGGTTCAAACGAAGACTGCATCAGCCAACTTACGGTGAAACCGTTTAAGTTATCATCATCTTTGACGCCGCAGATATACAGACCATGCGGAATCTTACGCAGCATCGTTTTTTTCGCTTGTTCGTCTAGCAAGGCATCCTCTCCCTAGTTGCACAGATATGGCATTCAGTTTACCAAGAGGTCAGGGGTTTTGGGTGCAGGGGAGAGTTTTGAGCCTTCGCAACCCTAGAGGGAACATGGTTTGTAGGGGCGGGTTTTACTACTATCGTTTCTTTTTGACCCCGATGTGACTAAACCCGCCCTGAGTGAGTGTTAAATTAACTTCCCCAGCTTTCAGACATTCCACCGAAAGCCCCTCTGCTCCCAGACGCGCCATGGCACGTCTCTACATTGCTTCCCCAGCTCCCCCGCTCCTCCAACAGACAAGCTAATGAGAACGCCAGGTTTTGCGAACTCGACCTAAAATCCTTTTGCGTGAGAAATTCCGCTTAAACTTCTTAAATTCACCCGCATCTAACCAGACACCGTGACACTGGGGGCATTTTTCATACCAGATACTATATCGATCAATATCAATCATGCGAAACATCGTCGCGCCACAGCGAGGACAATACACATCGTCGTCCACTTGATCAAATTGATGTCCCGTTTCTGGATCTCCAATATCCAAACTCTCGGAGTCTTTAATCCGCTTGAGTTTTTCAGCTTCCAGAGAATCAAACCAAATTCCTTTGCAGTTACAGCAGCGATCAATTTCTATGCCACCATGAGTGATAGACTTTAAGCTGGCACCACATTTAGGACAAACGCTTGGCTTCATAATTGACTAAGGAACAGGGAACAGGCAATACAATCACTATACTCGCAGGGTTAATGATCGGAATTTTAACGCCATCGTTAGCCTGTTGGGTTTCGCTTACGCTCTACCCAACCTACCACCCTATTGGGGCGGGTTTAGTCAAGTTAGGGGTGTCTCCCTCTGCTTCCCCTGCTCCCCCAGCTCCCCCAGCTTCCCCTGCTCCCCCAGCTCCCCCAGCTCCCCCAGCTCCCCCAGCTTCCCTATCTCCCCCAACTTCCCCAGCTCCCCCAGCTCCCCCAGCTTCCCTATCTCCCCCAACTTCCCCAGCTTTCCTATCTCCCCTCGCGGCGAAAGAGGTGGGAGTGTTCTGGATGGTAAAGGCGGGAACGTGTTCCTACTTTGGTATCTTGGCTAGATATTGTCTCTGGTAAAGACCAGGGTGTTTTTAAGGCGGGACTAATAATATAAAGTGTTGTCCGAATTAGATTTTCCTGGTGAGTGAGTGCTGCCATTTGCTCTAGAGGGACAAGCCACATTTTTTCATCGGACCAACTAATCCGGAAACAGACAGCAACCGGGGTATTGGCTGGATAATGTTGCATCAGTTTGGCTTGGGCGGCGTCTATATGACGAGCGCTGAGATAAAGACAAAGACTGGCTTGATGCGCGGCTAGGGATGCTAATTCTTCTGACTCAGGTACGGCTGAGGCTCGACCACTAATGCGCGTCAGGATAATGGTTTGTACCACGTCCGGCACAGTGAGTTCAACTCCTAGTTTAGCTGCCGCCGCTTGGTAAGCACTAATACCAGGAATCACTTCAAAGGGAATTTCCGCCTCGGTAAGGGCTTGCATTTGCTCGTGAATGGCGCTGTATAGACTCAGATCACCCGAATGCAGACGAACGACGGATTTTTGCGATCGCACTCGTTCAATCATCAGGGGTAAGATGTCTTCTAGGGTTTTATTCCCAGTTCTGATAATTTCTGCATCCGGACGGGTTTCCTGCAAAATTTGTGATGGCACTAAGGAGTCGGCAAATAAAATAACATCTGCTTTTTGCAGCATTTTCAACGCTTTAACGGTTAATAACTCCGGATCTCCAGGTCCAGCACCAATAATGTAGACGGCTGGGGCTAGGGAAGGGAGAGGGTTTTGAAGTTGAGTAGAGTCAGAACTTTGATACATATAAATTTCCGGATTAGGTTCATAGGGATAAGAAGAAAGAAATGGTAGATGCACCCTGATTTAGTCCTAGAGATTTTTTCTCTGGGACTTTTGTTATTTTTAGGCGACTTTTCCGGATCAGCTTCATAGGGATAAGAAGAAAGAAATGGTAGATGCACCCTGATTTAGTCCTAGAGATTTTTTCTCTGGGGCTTTTGTTATTTTTAGGCGACTTTTCCGGATTAGGTTCATAGAGATAAGAAGAAAGAAATGGTAGATGCACCCTGGTTCAGTCCTAGAGATTTTTTCTCTGGGACTTTTGTTATTTTTAGGCGATTAGTCCGGATCAGGTTCATAGAGATAAGAAGAAAGAAATGGTAGATGCACCCTGGTTCAGTCCTAGAGATTTTTTCTCTGGGGCTTTTGTTAT
Organism: Coleofasciculus sp. E2-BRE-01; assembly: GCF_040221695.1. NCBI lineage: Bacteria > Bacillati > Cyanobacteriota > Cyanophyceae > Coleofasciculales > Coleofasciculaceae > Coleofasciculus > Coleofasciculus sp. E2-BRE-01. The sequence goes on from NZ_JAVKEA010000151.1 coordinate 29,298, forward strand.
TTTAGACGGCTTTTCCGGATTAGGTTCATAGGGATAGGAAGGAAGAAATGGTAGATGCACCCTGGTTCAGTCCTAGAGATTTTTTCTCTGGGGCTTTTGTTATTTTTAGACGACTTTTCCGGATTAGGTTCATAGGGATAAGAAAAAAGAAATGGTAGATGCACCCTGGTTAAGTCCTAGAGATTTTTTCTCTGGGGCTTTTGTTATTCTCCACCTCACGGTATCTTGGAGTTTGTGAAGAGTGCAGCAGATCTCAGTTTAAACTTGTAGATGGTATTCTAGCGTTAAATTGACACCAATGAACCTTGTACTACTCAGATACTGCATCCCATTGCTGATTTTCTGGTGGTACAACATCCGGGAGAGGACGACGGAACCAGTAGAGCCATGCTAAACCTGCCAATCCCAAGAGAATTGACACTAAACTGACAATTTGAGCAATGCGTAAAGGTCCTACCATCAGGCTATCCGTTCGTAATCCTTCAATCCAAATGCGACCTGCACTATAACCCACCAGATAAATTAGTGCCAATGTGCCAACTTTCAGGTGCGGTTTTCGTTTCAAATCCCGAAAGAATAAGGTGATCAGTATCGCAAAAATCAATAAATTCCACAGCGACTCATAAAGAAACGTGGGATGGAAATATTGATAATTTATGTACCCTGGAGGGCGCTGTTGGGGAGGAATATACAGTTTCCACGGTAAATTTGTGGGACTGCCAAAGGCTTCTGAATTAAAGAAATTACCCCAACGTCCAATAGCTTGCCCCAAAATCAGCGAAGGAACAACCAAATCGGCTAATAACCAAACCGATAGTTTCTGAATCCGGGCAAAAATGATCGTGGCGACAAGTCCACCCAAAATAGCACCGTGAATCGCGATACCCCCTTTCCAAATCGCAATAATATCTTCCGGGCGTTGGGCGTATTGTTCCCATTCAAACAAGACATAGTAAAGTCTGGCACAGGGAATTGCCCCAATCACCAGCCAGATTGCTAAATCTGCGATCGCGTTTGGATCAACGTTACGGCGTTTGGCTAAATATTGGGATAGACTGACTCCAATTAATACGGCTGACGCAATGAGTAAACCGTACCACCGGATCGTCAGTGGTCCTAGCTTCACCAGAATCGGTCCTGGAGAGGCAAATTGAAACGCCAGGATCAGGGAAGGTATGGCTTGCAGCATTTGGGTATAGCGGAGAGTGAATTAAAAATGGTCAATGTATTCGCGTGAGTTCCCAGGCTCAACTTTACCATCCCATTGTTCCGGGTTCACCCTTGAATGGTCCAACAATATCCTTGGTGATCCATCCCCCGTAGAAGTCCCCTGGCTGAGATTGGACTAATTCATCATCGACATAGCAGGCGTCCATTTTACTGGCGTAAAAGCTAACGTGATCTTTAATCGAAGCAAACTCTGGAGTTGGTTCAGGATAATACCAGGCGGCATTAGCAGCCCGCTTGTCACCTACCACAACGTCGGCATATCCAGCCATTCCCTTCCATTCACAAAAACTTTTACGCCCTGTCTTCGCTAAATGTTCCAGCTTGATGTCTTCCGGTGGGATGTAATAGCAGGGAGGATGGCTGGTTTCCAATACCCGTTTTGCCCGTCGGGTATCTGCGATCGCGATCCCGTTAAAGATGATCCGAATATGCTTGGTTGTCTCCTCTAGGCGAGGAGGACGTGGGTAATCCCAGACAGATTCTTGACCCGGTTCAGGAGTAATACGATTGGGTTTCACGGTTTAGCTGTTTTCTCTAATGAGACGGCAGATTAGATGCTGTAGGTCTATGTATGTGTTGATAATGTTACCAGTTTCTCAAAAATTTTTCTAATCAATGCTCAACCTCATCAATTCTGAGCGGTTTTATACTCACTCACTCAATTAATCGACCCCTGGTGTTAAAAATAGGTTAATTGATCAAATACTCAAGCAAATCTTAACCTTTTCCTTATCCGTCATATCCCCAATTAAACGCTGTAAAGGAGGAGGAAGTTCTTTGATCAGAGTTGGTACAGCAAAAATCTGCTCTTGTTCTAAACGTTCTGGATTTTCGTGGATGTCGATAATTTCCAGTTCATAACGTCCTTTTAGGTGTTCTTCACAGATACTTTTTATATTTTTAACCGCTTGGATCGATTTGAAACTATTTTGAGCAACATACAAACGAAAAATATAAGTTTGTACCTCCAGGTTAGCAAAAGAATCTAAACTGGCTTGAGAGTCTTCGAGTAACTCCGACGAATTGTCATTATTTTTATCGAAATCATTCATAACGATGTTGTTTTGCCTCCCTATAACACTAATCTAGTCATTGTACCGTGACTTCCTCGAAAACTGATCTGCCAAAAGATTCAATTCTTTTGATTATGTATTATGTATTGCTTATTAATTCTTATTCTCACATCTCCTCTAGGGAATCAGAATCACGTATCTGCGCCCTTAGTCGGCGATCCTGGATCAGTGTTTTCTCCCGCAACTTCTCTTGCTGAATCATTTGCTCGATTTCTTCTTTTTGAGTTTCAAATTCAGCTTGCAATGCTTGAATCTTAACTTCCATAATCTGACGTTTGCGTTCGATTTCATGTTGCTTACGTTCAATAGCTTGTCGGCGAACTAATGCCTCTGCCTTTTCTTGTGATTCTTGGATGGTTCGTGCGGTTCCCGCCATTACACCACCGACTCCCCGATACACATCAACCAATTGCACTCCCGTATCGGTCAACCGAAATTCACGGACTTGATGAGAATGTTTCATCCCGCGAGATTTCAGGACAAACAGTAAACGATTGCGTTCGCCGCTACTTTCGTCATCCCGCAACAGCAACCATGTATCCATTAACGAGGAAATACCTAAATCCGTCTGTTCCTGGGGATTGCCACCTAAGTTTAAATGAGTCAAAACCGTGGTAATTTGATGCGTTTTAAAGAAATCAACGAGACGCATCATAAAGGATTTGACTTGCATATAGTTGCCGATATCTGTCAGATTCGATATCGGATCGATGATCACAACGGTGGGTTTAAACTCATTAACAAAATGATGAATTTTGACTAAATGCATCTCTAACCCATAAAAGGTTGGACGCATGGCTTGAATCTTCAACAAACCTTTTTGTACAGATGGTTCTAAATCGATGCCAATTGATCGCATATTGCGGATGATCTGGCTAGCCGATTCCTCGAAGGCAAAATAGAGACATCGTTCTCCCCGCAAGCAATTTGCCTCAGCGAAATGGGCACACAGCGAACTCTTACCTGTTCCCGCCGTACCAGAAATAAGAACACTACTTCCACGAAAATAGCCTGCACCTCCCAGCATGGTATCCAAGCGCTCAACGCCTGTAGATATCCGCTCATTGGATACCTGGTAATCTAATCCCACAGAGGTGAGGGGTAATACAGAAATTCCGTCGTCTTCAATCAGGAATGGATATTCGTTTGTACCGTGTCTAGAACCGCGATACTTGACAATATGTAACCGTCGTGTTGCTAGTTCATTGATGATCCGTTGATTGAGGAAGATGACACAATCCGAAACGTATTCTTCTAAACCCTGACGAGTGAGCGTATTTTGACCACTTTCACCCGTAATAATCGCCGTCACGCCCTTTTCCTTCAGCCAAAGAAACAATCGCCGCAATTCAGAACGCACGATCGCATTATTTTGCAATCCGGCAAATAAAACCTCTAGGGTGTCTAAGACAACCCGCTTGGCGTTAATTGAGTCAATGGCATAACCGAGACGAATAAATAAGGCTTCGAGATCATATTCGCCTGTTTCCTGGATCTGAGTGCGATCAATATGCACATAATGAATCCCCAGTTTCTTTTGATCGGCTAATGCTGTTAAATCCCAACCGAAGGAGGCGACATTCTGCGTCAGTTCCTCTGGCGACTCTTCAAAAGACATGAAAACACCTGGTTCCTGATACTCCGTGGCACCATGTACCAGAAATTCCATTGCCATCAGTGTCTTACCGCAGCCAGCTTGACCGCATAGTAATGTAGGACGCCCTTGAGGTAATCCACCATTGGTAATTTCGTCAAGTCCCTGGATGCCAGTTGGACATTTATTCAGCTTGGTTTGGTGTGTCTTTGTCATTTGTCATCCGTCATTTGTCTTATGTCCTTGGGAAGGGTTTGAGGAATATTTACAGGACTTAATAGAGTTTGGTTTATCTCCATTAACATACTTAGAGAGAATTGAGCGATTTTTTGATTAGAGCAATAATTGAATCAATCGATTCTCTAGGCTTATGCGTTATTCATTTTATTTTATCCCTACGGTTTCCTACCCCAACTCTTACGGAGGCGGTAGAATTAGATCTAGACCCGACTGCCTCAATCTCACCTCTATTCCCGCTAATCGTCTTGACAAAAGCAACAATCTGTGAAAATAAAGAATCATCAGACTTATGGCTTACTCCGTCACCCCGTCCTCCCATTCCCCTGTCTCGCCAGAAAATAGTCAGTTAGATGGAAGTAAAACACCGCTATTAGGGGCAAGTTTGGCTGAGTTAACCCAATGGGTACAACAGCAAGGACAACCTGCCTATCGGGGACGCCAGCTTCATAACTGGATTTATCAAAAAGGGGCGCGATCGCTAAGTGAGATTTCAGTCTTTTCCAAGTCATGGCGGCAAGCCTTAGTTGATGTCCCCATTGGTCGTTCTACTCTACATTATCGCTCTCAGGCTCCCGATCGCACGGTCAAATATTTGCTGCGGTTGGCAGATGGCAATATTATCGAAACCGTCGGGATTCCCACTGCTAATCGGTTAACGGTTTGCGTTTCCTCCCAAGTCGGTTGTCCCATGGCGTGTGACTTTTGTGCGACGGGGAAAGGCGGATTTACCCGGAATCTCCAACCTCATGAGATTGTTGATCAAGTTTTGACGGTTCAGGAGGATTTTGGGCAACGGGTGAGTAATGTTGTATTTATGGGCATGGGAGAACCTTTACTGAATTTAGAGGGGGTTCTCGCGGCTGTGCGTTCCCTCAATCAAGATATTGGCATCGGTATGCGATCGCTGACGATCTCCACCGTAGGCATTCGCGATCGCATTCGTCAACTGGCAGAACACAAACTGCAATTGACATTTGCTGTCAGTCTCCACGCTTCTAATCAGCACCTGCGCGAACAACTGATTCCCAGTGCTAAACGCTATCCGTTAGCTGATTTATTACAGGAATGTCGGGATTATGTCAAGATAACCGGGCGTCGAGTCACCTTTGAATATATTCTATTGGCAGGACTCAATGACCAACCCGAACATGGAATAGAATTAGCTCAACACCTACGCGGATTTCAGAGTCACGTTAATTTGATTCCCTACAATCCGATTAGCGAAGTGGATTATCAGCGTCCTAGTCCCCGGCGAATTCAAGCCTTTGTTGAGGCATTAGAACAGCATAACATTGCCGTCAGTGTGCGTCGTTCTCGCGGTTTAGAAAAAGACGCCGCCTGTGGACAATTAAGGGCTTCAACAGTTTGATAAAAGAAAGGCAGAAGGCAGAGGGTAGAGGGCAGAAGAAAAGGAGAAAGGTTGCCAGGTAAAAGGAAATGAGTGCAAGTAAATTTGCCTCGATAGATCAAAACCCATACAAAATAGCGAGCGAGACGCTCGCACTACATACAACAACTGTTCCCTGTTCCCTGTTAAGCAGTTCCCTATCCTCACCACAAGACTTATTCAACAACCTCTATAAAAACATGCAAACAGTAGAAAGCTGCCAATCGATTCTGAACGCAGGGAAAACGACAACCGAAAGCGCTTTACAATTATTTGACGCTCTCGAACCCGTGGATTTAGACTTTATGATGGGTCGTTGGCAAGGCGGGGGACTTCATACTGATCACTATCTGGATGGCTTCTTAGAAACATTGAATTGGTATGGGAAAGAATTTGTTGATCCTGAGACAGTTCACCCATTGTTATTTTTAGATAGCCAGGGAAAAATTTTTAAGGTTGCGCCCAATCCCACAGCAATTAACGTACTTTTTAATTTGCCAATTCTCAAAAATGACTCTCTGAAACCTTGGCTAAGGTTGACGAATTCCTTGCTACAACCCTTTGTGAACACAGAAGAAAGCCAAGCCCGACTCCGAATGATGGACTATCGCGGAAAAGTCAGTGCCACGATGATCTATGATCATTTGCCAATTAATGACTCATTTCGCCAAGTAGATGAGAATACTGTGTTAGGAATTATGGATTTGAAACACTCACCCCAACCGTTCTTTTTTGTTCTCAAACGTAGGTTTTAAGCTGTGTCTATTTACTCCTCGACATTTCCCCCTCATCCCCTAACCCCTTCTCCCTCCGTGGGGAGAAGGGGAACCAGATGCTCTTGCTCCCCTCTCCCCGGGCGTGGGAGAGGGGCTGGGGGAGAGGGGTTGAGCTTAAGTTGACACCAATGACAGACGTGCACCCGATTCAATGGTAAAATCTGTTCCACCATTTTAGCTGTGCCACGCCAGTAGATTCTTACTTTTCACGGGATCGGGAAAACCTCTCTTCTACAAGGAGAGAGACTTTGAATTCTCCCCCAGCTTCCCCTGCTCCCAGACGTGCCATGGCACGTCTCTACATTGGCTTCCCCAGCTTCCCCCGCTCCCCCCGCTCCCCCTCACCACAGCACTTATTCAGCAACCCCTAACTAGGATTCGTTGCTAATTTGAATCCCAGGGCTTTTTTCTTCATCGTCTGGAAAATATTGTAGAAGCCATTAGCACGAGAGGGAGTCAAGCTGACATTTAACCCGGTTTCTTGGATAAACTCTGGGGACACGTTCACAATGTCCTCTGGGGGGAGTCCATTCAACCCTTCAATCAGCAGCGCCACTAGCCCTTTGACTAACTGGGCATCTGAATCCCCTTGATACCATACCTTTCCATCTTCTAGGTTGGCAGTGATGTAAACCTGGGAGACGCAGCCTTGGACTTTATTTTCTGGTGTTTTGTCCGCTTCTGGCATATCCTGAAGCTTCTTGGCATACCAGAGAAGCTGTTCATACCGTTGTTTAGGATTCGTCCGTCGCTTAAATCGCTGCACAATTTTGGCGAGGGAATCGGGTAGAGGGGTTGAGGTTGATGACATACCCAGTATTCAAGACCTACTGTTCACATTTATCCTAACAAGACTTATGCCATTCTACTCATGCAACCCAGAAAACGGAAGTCAATCCTTAGTCCGGGCGGGTTTAGTTACATCTGGGTGAGGTCAAAAACGATAGTAGTGAAACCTGCCCCTACTTGGTTAGGGCGGGTTTTGTACAAACGTTATCATCAATAGCGACAAGAGATTCCCTAAACCTGCCCCTACGCACTCAACACTGTTGGCTAATCGAGTTTCCGTTATTCTAGATCACTTAACCGCGAGTGGTATTCCAAAGCAAATTGTGGACAATCTCTACTGGCTGGATCAGATTCAACCGTCACAACGTTCCCTGGTGGGAGAGAAAGCCTTTGGCTTAAGTCAACTTGAGCAACAAGGGTATCCAGTTATTCCCGGCTTTGTGATTCCAGCGATCGCGTTTTGGCAAGTCATCGCTGATTTAAGTCAATCAGAACCGTTGTTAGCCGATTTACCCCAGTCCTCGTTGTATGTGAATGTTGATAATCCCCGTCAGTTGCAACAGGTTGCTCAACATATTCGCCAAGTGATTACCTCTGCCACTGTATCAGACGGTTGGCGATCGCAGATTCTGGATGCAGCCGCAACTCTAGACGCTCCCGCCCTGATTTTACAGCCCTCTGTGTCATTTCCTGAGGTGCGATCGCTCCTGCCGATGTCTACTCATCCGGTTAACCACGAGGATTGGGCAGAATCTATGCCGATTCCAGAACTTTTGGCATCTCATTATTGCCGCAAACAGCCGGATGCTCTGATCCAGACTTTAAAGCAGGTGTGGGCAGAATTGTTTCGAGCCAAAAGCTTATTTTACTGGCAACGGGTTGGCATGGGACTAGATCAGATTAATTTAGCGGTTCTGGTACAACCGATCTATGACACTTTAGCCTCTGGCGTTCTCCAGGCGAAATCTGATTTCTGTCAGATCCAAGCCACCTGGGGACTAGGGATAGCGATTACTCAGGGTAAAGTCTTACCGGATACCTATCAAATCGCGATTCCCACCCATCAACTTTTGCTAAGTCAACGAGGAAATAAAACCCTCGCCTATCGGCTGAACCCGGAACCGACAGGAAATGCCGTGCAAGCTTATCCCCTCAGCCAAGGAGAACAGCAGCAGTTTGTTTTGGACGATAAGGCTTGGCAACAGATTATGGCGTTATCCAGAAAACTGCAAACCCAATTCAATCCCCCCTTTTCTTTTGACTGGACTCTTTGTAAAATTCCCAACACGACAGAACCTCAGCTATACGTGACTCAATTTCGCCCTCAGTCGGCTTCTTCTGCTGAATCATTCCCATCCCAACCTCAGTCACTGCGAGGATTATCGGCGGCGTCTGGACAAGTAACAGCCGTGGCGCAAGTAATGATTGGGGAGGAGCAAAATTGGCAGGCTATCCCCCCAGATCGAATTTTAGTGACTCAAACGATTGCTCCCGATTGGCTACCTATATTAAGACAAGCCGCCGGGGTGGTGACGGAACAGGGGGGAATGACGTCTCATGCGGCAATTGTGGCGAGGGAATTGGGGATTCCGGCGGTGGTTAATGTCCCTGGGATTACCCAATTGGTACAAACGGGGGAGGTACTGTTGGTGGATGGCGATCGCGGCGAAATTCAACGTTTAGCTAGGGATGCTAAACAGCTTGGAGAAGCTGTAGATGTCGCTGTTGAGAAGCGGGAAACCCTTGCCGATGCCCCATCACCGAGGCAGTATAACCGATTTCCGATCGCGACTCAATTGTTGGTGAATCTCAGCCAAACCCAATCTCTGGAACGAATTCAGGATTTACCCATTGATGGGATTGGCTTATTGCGATCGGAATTGATGATTTTGGACGTATTGGATAATCAACCCCCCCAGGAATGGTTGCGACAGGGGCGGAAACAGGAGTTAATCACCCGGCTTGCCCAATTGATCATGCAGTTTGCGGCGGCGTTGATGCCACGACCTGTATTTTATCGTTCCCTGGATTGGGGTGAAGCGGAATTGATCCATGGGGATACGTCGAATGTGAACGGTTCAACCTTATCGGTGGTGAATGCGATGTTGGGGCGGCGGGGGACTTATCGCTATTTACATGATCCGACGAGTTTTGATTTAGAACTGGCGGCGTTACATCAACTTTATGCTCAGGGGTATAGTAATGTTCAGTTCATGTTGCCGTTTGTGCGGACGGTTGAAGAGTTTGCCTTTTGTCGCCGTCGGGTGGAACAAGCGGGATTAATGGATAATCCTCATTTTCAACTTTGGATTATGGCAGAAGTGCCATCGATACTGTTTTTACTGCCGGATTATGTGAAAGCGGGGGTGCAGGGAATCTCGATTGGTACGAATGATCTGACGCAATTGTTATTAGCCGCCGATCGCAATTTGGGGGAGTTAGGTTCAACGTTAGATGGACGCCATCCCGCCGTCATGGGCGCGATTAAGCAATTGATCGATATGGCAAAGGAGGCGGGGATTCCTTGTGCAATATGTGGTCAAGCCCCAGCCCAGTATCCGGAAGTAGTAGAATCCTTGGTGAAATGGGGGATTCAGTCTATTTCTGTGGATGTGAATGATGTAGAAGCGACTTATCATGCGATCGCTCGCGCAGAACAACGGTTACTTTTAGAGGCTGCACGGCGCTCATTAGAAGGGTGAGAATTCAATTGGATAAGATATGAGATGGTTATTGTCCAGATTAAATGATCAACAGGTTAGGGAAGCCATTCCCTCGGTTCACCCAGGTTGGTTGTTAGCCTGGGGGCAATTTGGCGCTGAACCCCCTGATTGTACGTTCTTGATTCCCAACCAGTTAGCGGTAACTCAGATTCAACCCGCTTTTAGTCCTCAAGGAGACTATGGGGTGGTGGGGGATATTTGGTTAAGTAATTCTGCCAGATTATTGCAACAGGTGGGAATTGAACCTGGGGATTGGCGGGGAACCGATCAAGGGTTGGTGGCGCTGTTGTGGGAACGCTGGGGACAAGATTGTTTAGAGTACCTAGAAGGGGTATTTGGACTAGCGATTTGGCATCAACCGAGTCAGACGTTGTGGTTGGTGCGCGATCGCGTCGGCGGTCGGACGTTATATTATACGATTGTGGGTTCCTCTTGCTGGATTGCGCCTCGGTTGAGAACCCTGCGTCCCCACCATTCAGCCGACTTGGATTTAGTGGCGTTGCGGGATTATTTATGTTGTGCTTTTGTGCCTGGAGAACGCACGCTTTGGCAACAGGTGCGGGAATTGCGCCCGGGTACGGTGTTGCAGTTACCTGATGGACAGCCAGAACCTTACTGGCAACCGCAAGAGCAAATTACCCATCCTCAGCAAAGTTTATCATGGCATTCTCAGCAGTTGCGATCGCGCCTCGATCAGGTGGTTCAGAATTACTTACCTACCAATGAATCCGTGGGGGTTTATTTATCAGGGGGATTGGATTCCAGTTGCATCACCGCACTCACGGCTAAATTTCATTCCCATCCCGTTCATACCTACTCGATTCATTTTGGCGCAGATTGTCCCAATGAATTAGAATTTTCCAAGTTAGTTGCCCACCATTGCCAAACCCAGCATCACATCTTAGAAATTACCCCAGAACAGATGTGGCAGCAATTACCGATAACCATGGCACAGTTGGATGATCCGATTGGTGATCCGTTAACGGTTCCCAATTATTTGTTAGCGCAACTGGCAAAGGAAACGGTTAAAGTTATTCTTAATGGAGAAGGGGGAGATCCCTGTTTTGGTGGACCGAAAAATCAGCCAATGTTACTCAAGCAGTTATATGGTTCTCCGGAAAATAATCCTAATTTAGTAGCGGCTTATTTGAACTCCTTTAAAAAATGCGCTCCAGATTTACCGAGGTTGTTTCAAGCTGAAATATGGGACACGGTTAAAGCTGTGCCATCTGTCTTTGAGACGGATTTGTTTTCCTCGGCGCAGTATCTGAATCGGTTAATGGGACTGAATATTAAATTTAAAGGCGCGGATCATATTTTAACCAAGGTGAATAATCTGACTCGTGCCGCTGGATTAGATGGGCGTTCTCCCTTATTTGACCAGCGAATTGTGCAAATGGCAATGGAAATTCCGCCGGAATATAAACTGGCAGGAAATCAGGAGAAAGCCGTTCTCAAGCAAGCGGTTGCTGATCTCTTACCTAGGGAAATTATTCAGCGTCCCAAAAGCGGTATGATGGTTCCAGTGCAGTTTTGGTTTCGCTACTATTGGCAACGACAAACCAAGGCATTGTTGTTGTCTAAAAAATCCGCGATCGCGCCTTATTTAAATCAGTCAGTAATTCGCGATTGGATTGAGTATCGTGGAGATACCTGGAGGCGGTATGGGGTTAAGCTTTGGTTACTTATAAGTTTGGAATATTGGCTCCAGGGTAATTAATACCAAACCGGGTTAGCCACCCCCGTTATAACTCAGTCCGCGTAGGCGGATTTTGTTTGTGTAGCTGCGGTTGAAACCGCCCAGCTTCTTTTAACCAAAACTGTCAGATGCAACCAAATAAACATCACTACTACTACTCTCACTCTCAACATCTATAAATACTGAATCTCTCCCCCCTGTGCTAATTCGACTCCGGTTAATTCCTTGAGTTACTATCTGTAATAGTCGTTGCGGTGTAAAGGATTGCAACTCGACAAAATTACCGGATTCTAACCACTCTAATTCCTCAGCCAATAACTCTCGCCGTACCTCTACCCCTAATTGTCTCACCTGTTCTGCTGATTCTGGGGAGGATTGAATAAAAAGATTGCGACTATTTAAGACATGACGCGGAAGTAATCCTAAATCATAAATCGTGACGGTACTATCAGCAAACCAATTGGGATTCGTTTGCAGTTGATGAATCAGAGTAATCCCGTGAGGACTGGCATTATGCAGGGCGTAAACCTTTAATTCTGGGTTGCGTCTAAGCATATCTAGTACCGTTGAAAAAATGCCTTGGGGATACCCGGTAATACTTAATACGGCACAGTTATTTTCAAAGTGAAAATTATTGGCAATCAACAGTTGAGCAATTGTGGCACTATTACAGACGACAACTCGGTCAAAACTATAGGCGGTGATATCTGGATTAATGGATGTGGGTAAACGTTCCTGATTCGGAGGAGGTAATAGTGGCTCAACTGTACCATTAATTTCTTGCCAACGTTCTAACCAAGTTTGGAATTGACTGGGTGTAATCGAAAAAGTTTGGGACAATGTGCTTTGACGACGCAACTGGCGAATTCCTAAATAGAACGATACCATACCGACAATAATGGTTATCGCGAATTGGAAAAAAATCAGCCAATCACTTCCACTACCCCCTACAGGAGAGAGGAAAAGGGATAAAATTCCATAGGCGAGGAGAAATCCACCAATAACTTGTAAAAATCGGGCATTGCGATTACGGATTTTTCGAGGCGTATTGGCAGAATTGCTTATTCTGTAACAGGCAAAAATTAATAGCGGAATCCCGATGTAAGGGACAATAAAACTTAAAATTAAGGCGAAAATTTGCAGAGCAAGATTATTAACTTTGCGTTTAAGTCGCTTATTGATGAGATAGTATAATTGTTTGGGGGTAAAGCATAGAGTACCGTTGACTGAGAGATCCGAGATGGCTTTGGCAAAAAATGGATCAGTGATTTTGGTTTGACCCATAGTTGTGGGTTCAAAGACAAAGGGATGTCCACAGTTTTTGCAGCGTCCTTGATTGGCGGTGCGGTCTTTGAGATTATTGTCTGTTTGGCATTGAATACATTTCATAAATTGGCTATTCTAAAGTTAGAATTATGCATCCTTTCTTGCTAGATTGTATGAAATTATATTAAACCTCTCTAGTAAATTAATCCTCTACGTCTGCAGATGCTACGGAAAGGTGTAATTCTCCTCCTCCTTTTTTTAAGCTGAAATCAACGATTAATAATTTATATTCAGCAAAGTACTTCTTCTTTCGAGCCATTAGTTCCTCTAATAATTCCTTAAGTGTTTGTTTCTCATCTGGCACGTCCTCAAATATACTCCTATCATTCATTGATTCAACAATTTGATCCATGTCGAAATCGTTTAAAAAGGTAAGATTCCATGCAGCTATAGCCAGCTTAAATAAGGTATGATGGGATTCTAAATCACTTGCCATTGCTCTATAGGGTTCAATAAACTGCCACAAGACAACAGACATTTTTATTTCCCCTTTCGGCTCAATCAAAATCTTTTCACAATTTTGAGCTAAAGGATTTTCCTTTAAATTTTTATGAAGCCGCTCTAGGTTTTTGTACTTTAAAGTTTTATTTTTACTTTGTTTCAGTAATTCTTTAAACCCTTTTGCTTTTTTAGCCATTTTTTTGATCCTTATACTTGAAATTCATTTTTAATTCTAAGAGTATTGTATCAACTGACTTCAACTAGCCAACAATGGTACTTGTAACTGTTAATGCTAATCCAGGTTGACCCAACCTCCCCAAAAATATTATCACCAAGCGCTAGATTGGTGAAGTAAATACCTGATTATTTAACAAAACACTATAATCTTCCCGTTTTCTGATTAATCGATGAGTCCCCTGTTCGACTAAAACCTCAGCCGGACGCGGACGGTGTAAGAAATGGGACGACATGGCGTATCCGTAAGCACCGCTATCGAGAATCGCGATAACATCTCCATTCTTTAACGCGGGGAGTTGGCAATTGCGTCCCAAGTAATCCCGTGAATAAGTTGTATTTCCACAGACATCGGTGGGATACTGTTCACCCTGGGTATCGGTAAAACTGACAATTTTTCGATAGCCTCCATGCACCGATGGAACGGATAGATTCGCCACGGTGGTATCAACGCCGACGATTTGTTTGCCGTTTTGCCACTTAACTGAAACGACTTTTGCCAACAAGGACGCACATCCTGCGATCGCGGCACGTCCAGGTTCTATAATTAAATCTATAGGTCTGCCAATTGTCTCTAGTTTCTGAGTTATCGCCTGACCAAATCCTTGCCAATCAAAGGCGACGCCATTCCCCTGATAAGGATAGCCAAATCCACCGCCAAAGTCTAAATAGTTCCAATCCGGTAATTGTTGACCAATCTCGCATAAGGAATCAATCACTTGGGTAAAGGCTTTGGTTGAATTGGTTCCGGTTCCGCGATAGAAATGGATACCATTGAGGTGTAATCCGGCTGATTGGGTAATTTTCAGCGCATCGGGGAATTCTTCAGGTTGAACTCCAATGCGGCTATCCCCAGTTAATTCGGGTACATTTAAGCGTAATCCTAAGTTTAATCGGGGTAATTTAGAATTTAAGGCGTGATAGACTTGACAGCATAAATCTAATTGGGAAATACTATCTAAATTTAAAGTCGTAATTCCCCAGTGGAGAACTTGCTCCATTTCTGGATAATTTAAATTACTGCCGCTATAAACAATGTTATCTGGGGCAAATCCCGCCTTTAATCCTAAATAGATATCTCCGGGAGTATTGGCGTGAAGTCCCCACCCCTCTTGCTGGAAGATTTGCAGCAAAGCGACATTACCATTCGTCACACTCGCAAACTGGAACTGAGTGCGCGGATAGGGGACAGCGTAAGAGATATAACGAATTGTATCCCGTATGCGATCGCCTTGATACACGTAGAGGGGTGAACCGTAGATATCCAGTAATTCTTGGTCATTTGTCATTGGTCATTGGTTATTGGTCATATCGGTGTTTGTAGGGGCGACCCGCCTGCATCAATGAACAACTCTTTTCCTATCAATTTTGTCGGGTCGCCCTTGGTTCTGATGTGAGGGCGCAATCCAAAACCCCCTCATCCCCTAACCCCTTCTCCCACCCCCATCGTTCCCCCCTTTTAGATCCCCCTCCCGTCCCCCTTAAAAAGGGGGAAGCCAGCGGATGCTTCGCTTTTGTTGCACGGGAGAAGGGGAACCGCACTCTCTTGCTCCCCTCTTGCTCCCCTCTCCCAAGCTTGGGAGAGGGGCTGGGGGTGAGGGAGAAAAACTGGGAAGCATCCCTACATTTAGGTGTACCATTAGCACTGAGAAACCACTATAGTTCACAACCCGAATAATTTTGTAATCAACGGCTGCAATTTATTCCACGCTTCAAACAACGTCGCCGCCGTAGGTAATCCGACAATAATTCCTTTCAACATCGTTGTGGCTCGTTTCGCCGTTTTCTGATTCCCCTTTTCCTGGGGATTTTTCCCCGCTTCGGCTAACGTTTTTACCTGTTCTAACGCCTCCGCCTTATCCTCCTCATCTAAATTCGATTCCGCTTCAATTGCGGCTTGCAGTTGCGCCAGCAGTTCTTTGATTCCTGGTTTATCGGGTTCAGGAGACTCAGGTAACTGGTTAAGCGAATTGCTAACACTACCGCTAATTTCACCCAGGTTCATTACCCCTGGGTTACTGACATCACCGCCGCCAACAGCACCGACGCTACCACCAGCCGATACTTGGATTTCGCTGTTTTCAGACATCGTATCTCCTTGATTATTATAATTATGAGCAGAAATACTCGGACGCTTAATTGCTGCTTCCACTAAACCTGTCAGCATCTTAACCTGTCCATCTTTCTCCGCTAAAAGTTGTTGTAGCGCCGCCGGGGACAAGGCTTGCAATTCATTATAAGTAGTGAAATAGTCGTGATGCAGTTCAGAACGGTTTGCTTGAGGTGACGTTTCCGCACGAATTAACACTTTATCGCGATGCTTCCCCCGTTTCTCAATCGAAATAATATCCAGTTCAGCGTCAGGATGGGTTTCGGTAAGCTGTTGGAACGCCATGGCAATTAAACGCGGGTCATCCACTTGGTTGTGATAAAGGTCAAGGGTTTGTACCATGGGAGCAATGAAGTCGGCAAATTCGCCATCTTCAAAGTTTTTGTTCCAATCATCCGGTTTGCGGTGGGGATTGGGGTCAAGGTTATCGACTAGGCGCATGAAGACATACTCACATTGAATACCATTGAGTTGGGTTTCTGGAGTGATACCCCAATCTTCAATACAAGCGCCGGTTAATGTGGCTCCAGTTAAATCCGTGTAGTCGAGTTGGGTTTGGACGAGTTTAGCTCTGGATAAATTAGTATCTTGTAAGCTGGCTTGGCTTAAATCAGCACCGATAAAACTAGCATCGGCTAAGTTTGCGACTTGTAAGTTGACACCGCGCAGATTTTTGCGGTCAAAGTTCTGAGCTTGTCCCTTTCGGGTAATGAGTAGTTGTCGCACCTGAGCATCTTTAATATAAGTGATGCCAGGACGAACGCGATCGAGTTTTTGGGTTTTATGGAAGCAAGTACGGATAAGAGTAGCTTGTCTCAAATCGGTACTTTTGAGTGTGGCAGATGTAAAATTAGCATCGGTTAAGTCAGCATGGCGAAAGCTTGTCCCGCCTGTAGCAGCAAAGGCAATAGCTACTCCTCGAATCCAAGCCTCTCTTTCATCTCCCTTGATGGCTCGCCAGCCAATGTAAGCGCTGAAGAGCGTGAAAACGACAGCGACAGCGACAGCGACAGCGATAGCTCCAGCGATAGCGAAAGCTCCAGCGAAAGCTCCAGCGACAGCGACAGCGACAGCGATAGCGACAGCGACAGCGATAGCGACAGCTCCAGCGACAGCGACAGCTCCAGCGACAGCGACAGCGACAGCGACAGCGATAGCGACAGCTCCAGCGACAGCGATTAAACCTTTACGGAGGATGACAACAAACAAGATTGCCAGGATTATCAAACTTACCCAGCCCATAATCATGCTCTCGGTATTACCACTATCAAAAATCAACGAGGTTAAAGCAGCAACGATTATTGACAAAAATCCTGATATCCCTGCGAGTATCCATGAACTGATAACCAATACTATTGCCCAACGCCTTTGTAATCCCGCCTTAGCGCCGCTAAAGTTCGCCCCCGTCAACTTAGCCTTAGTAAAATTTGCCCCTCGGATATCCGCTTCACTAAAATCTGCCCCAGAGAGGTCTTTTCCTTTAAAGGATTGACCCCTCAAGTTTTCACCACTGAAATCGCGTCTTCCAGCAGCGTATCGCTTCAAAACTTCACTGGCTTTCATTTTTCAGGGAACAGGGAACGGGGAACACCTCGACTTCGCTCGGTGTGTCACAGGGAACAGGGAACTAGGCAATTCATAACTCATCCTGCAAATTCCAATACCATCGCCAAAACCGAGACGGTAACCAGAACGGATGTAACCCAGAATACCCAGATACTGCCTCATTTAACACCCTACTACGCCAAACTTGCCACATCAGCAATAACCAGAGAATTTCCCCAATTCGTCGCCCTCGCAAATAGGCGCTAAATTCCCCTTTAATCAGTTGTAACGGCAATTGCGGTTGCCATCGTCCTTCGGCGTCTAAAATACCCGAATTTAACCAATATCCTACCTCAGACCATAACTCATTTAAACACCACGCCGTTAAAGGAACCCCCATGCCCCGTTTTTCCCGCCACACCACCTCTGACGGTAACCAAGATTCCACCGCACGTTTGAGGATATATTTTTCACAAGCACCCCGCAGGTAGAACTCCCCCGGTACCTGAAACGTCCACTCCGATAACGGAATGTCACAAAAGGGCGATCGCACCCACAATCCATGAGAGAATGCTAAGTTAGTCGCCCGTGGGTGGATATTTTGTGCGCCTTTTAACATTAACGTCGCCCGACGCAATCGGTCTAAAAGAGTCGTGGTAAACTTAGCATCTAACGCCTCTGCCAACCATTGTTCCGGTTGTACCGATAACACCTGGTTTATCTGATTCTGAAATACTCGCTCTTCATATCCCCAGAGACGGTGAAACGTTCGTAAATACTGTTGGGTAAACTCTGTATTTCCGTTGGGATGTTCTTGATTATAAACACCAGCCGCAATTAGCGGTTTATTTGTCCATCCAGCAAAAAGTTGGTCGCCTCCTTCCCCATTAAAAATAACGCTTGTCTCTTGACTCGCCGCTTGACACAACAGATATAAAGGAACCGTTACCCCATCCCCAAAGGGTAAATCTAACGCCGTCGCTGTCGCTTGAATCGCTTGCTTAATTCGCCGAGGTGTTGCATCAACTTTAACCAGGGGAATCTTCAGATAGTCAGCAACCTGTTCAGCATAGGGCAATTCCGAGACACCCGCTAACCCAAAATCTAAGGTATAGGCTTTAACCTTTACTCCCGCTTGCACTAATAATGCCGCTATTGTAGATGAATCTAACCCGCCAGACAGAAAAACGCCAACGGGTTCACTGGGCAAATTTTCCAGTTGCCGATGAACGGCATTTTTTAACAGGCTTTGCAGTTGAGATATGGCTTCATCTTCATCGTGAATCAGTACAGAGGCAGATTGCCATTGATAATAACGGTGAGTGCTATGGGTTAAGTCGTGTTCAGAGGTAATTTGCCAGGTTTCTAGGGTTCCAGCCGCTACAGAAAAAATAGTAGATACTGGTGTCAACGGTGTGGGAACATAAGAAAAACAGCTATAGCCATACAATCCATGACTACTCAGCTCTGGTGTTTTAAGCAGCGGTAATAATAGCTGCAACTTAGACGCAAACCAGATAACCTTCCCCTGTTTTGTCCAATAGAGAGGGACACGTCCAAAAGGTTCGCGTCCTAAAATTAGGTGATTATTTTCTACCTTAACCCAAGCATCGGCTGAGTCGTGAAAACCAGAAGCGGATAACGCGGCGATGATACCCTCTTCATTGGTGAAGGAATTAGTCGGATTACTGCCAATATAACCAACACGCCAATTTAACCTACCCTTGACAGGGACTTTGTTGAGGTGATGTTTCAATGGTTTTGATGTTTCTAAACCTGTCGCGACGACGAGAAGTTTGGTTAACATCGCTTCAAGTTTATCGGGTGACTCTATACCCCAGTAGCCGATAAATTGATAGGGATTACTCACAATAATCAAATCTTGAATTAATTTAAGTACAATAGCCCTGAAATACGCACTTTAATATATCGTAGTGGTGTGTCACACCTAAGCAAGATGAATTAGAATTCTATCCAGACACTGTAGGGGTGTAGTGACGTGCGCCCGATTCAATGGTCACATCTATACCCAATCTACCATTCAAGTTACTGGTCTACCCGTGAGCTTTATGGCGAAGACAGCGCAACTACAAACCCTATAGTATAAAATAAAATTTATTAACTCAATTCGCAACCCTCCGATGGATAAAAAAATCAAGAAGAAAAAATTTTCTAGTTTTAACAAAACTCAGGCATTTAAGCAACTTAACCTCATCGACTTAATCCCTTGGCAGATTGAGTTCCAGCCAATTCAACCTAGCGATTTTTTTCAACAACGGTGGGCGAGGTTACAACGTTTTGACTTGGAAAGCTACGAAGAATCCAAAAAGCTTATTATTGATGCCATTTGCGAGGAAGCACTTGAAGGACTGGGGCGGCTAAAAATTTGGAAAGGGGCTAGTTTAGAAGGGGAGACAACAAGCGGTAATGTTGATTATTTAATTGCTGAACGCAAACGCTATTTAGAAATGCCATTTTTATGTATCGTCGAAGCCAAAAAGGATGACTTTGAACAAGGATTGGCTCAATGTTTGGTCGAAATGCAAGCCTGTCAATGGCAAAATCGCCGAATCGGTAAGGATATTGATGTTTTGGGAGTGGTGACGAACGGCGATGGCTGGCGGTTTTATAAGCTGACATCTCAAGGCAGTGTTTATGAGACGTTACTCTATGGAATTGCTCATCTTGAAGAAATTTTAGGCTTGCTTCATTTTGTCTTTAAGTTAAGTGAACAAGCGTTGAGTGATGTTTGAGAAAGTACCTTAATTTTAATGGCACTAAGATCAACATTTTGGGATTAATGAAATCCTGAATGTACCGTAGGGTGGGCATTGCCCACCAGGTTTTAAAAGCGTACAATCCCCCTTAATTTAGAAGAATTAAACCAGTTGTTATTTTGTCGGATATTGGCAACCCAACACGATGATAGGCTCGCATCCATGACTACGAACCGTTAAAATAGTGTAATAGATTTTATCAACAACTCTCATCGTAAAATGACTCAATTACCCCGCCAAACTGACCCCCCACTTCCCCCTTGGCAAACCCTGCCAACGATGTATGATTTACCTAGCGAAAATCCGGAGGAACCTGGTTTGCCTGATGAGTTCCATTTTTTGCAACCGTTGTTACTGTATTTGACGTTTTTACCGACAATTTGGTATCCAGATAGAGTTTTCAGTGCTTGTGATTTGAATCTCTATTATGACCCTACTCATCCAAACTGGTATAAACGTCCTGATTGGTTCGGAGTTGTCGGTGTACCAAGGCTTTATCAGGAACGCGATATGCGTTTGAGTTATGTGTGTTGGCAAGAACGGGTGAATCCATTTATCGTGGTGGAGTTATTGTCTCCAGGTACGGAAGATGAAGATTTGGGTCAAAGGGAAAGCGAATTAAGACACCCGCCGACAAAGTGGCGAGTTTATGAAGAGATTCTGCGGATTCCTTACTATGTAATTTTTAGTCGCTATACTAATGAATGGCAAGCATTTCATCTGGTTGGCGGTCATTACGAATCCGTAGATTTGACTCAAGGCTGTTTACCGATACCGGAGTTGGGATTAAGTTTAGGCGTATGGCAAGGTGATTTTCGCGGGTTTAACCGACTGTGGCTACGGTGGATGACACTGGAGGGAACTTGGATTTCTTTACCCACGGAAGAAACAGAGGTGGCGAGACAAGAAACGGAAGCCGCCAGACAAGAAACAGAAGCCGCCAGACAAGAAACGGAAATGGCGAAACAGGAAACAGAAATGGCGAAACGACGGGTTCAAGAATTAGCCGCACGATTACGAGAGTTAGGTATTGATCCCGATGATTTGGAAAATAGCGAATAGTTCCGATTATTTAACTGTAAATGATTTTTGGTCGAGTGCGCGATCGCCTAATCTCATCCGTACTTGCCAATCCCCCATGGTTGCAGTAGAACCCAAGGTGTGACGACAATAGGTAGACCAAACCTCTCGGTCAATTTTACTGGTTTGATAGCGATTCTGATGCACAATTTGACCATTGGGGTTAATCCAATCACACTGTAAGGAAAGCTTTTGTCCCACAGGTGCGTCTTGTAAGGTAACCCGGTAGACTATCTCTTGGCGATTAAAATCCGATATCGGTTCACACGTCTGCTGATTCGGGGTAATGCAACTTTGAGAGACAGACACTGCCGCGATCGCACGTTGGCGATTTACAATGAATACCGTAGAAGCCGCGATCGCACCCACTATCGCCACTCCTACACCTATCCCAATCCAGCGATTCCGTTTTTGTTGAACCGCTAACGCTTGACGACGACTTAGCTGGATTAGCGCTTCATCCAGCAACTCTGGTGGTAGATTCAATTCCTGCAAAATCTGCTGAATTTCTTGGCGGTCAATTTCAGCCTCGTGGCGTCTGGCTAATTGATCCACCTCAGCAACGAGTTGCGTTAACTGATCTTGAGTAAGTCGTTCATCAGTCACAATTGATTACTTCTAAACCAGAAGCTTGAGACTATCTACTTTCTCTTTAACATAAAACCTCTTTTCCGTCAAGGTTAGCGCTGTGACCCAGACTCCGCGATTCATACTGAGTTGCGCTCAAACGTAGTAGATAGGAAGAGCAGGCAGGGGAAGCAGGGGAAGCAGAGGGAGCTGGGGAAGCAGAAGGAGCTGGGGAAGCAGAAGGAGCTGCTGACTTTTCACGCCATCTAGAAAAATCGATATCAAACCTAACTCCCCAACCCCCCTCGTTCCCCCCTCTTAGATCCTCACAAGGGTAGGTTTTTTACATTGACGGTATAATGGAGGTAAGACTTGGAAGACCTGGAGGGAAAGTGGACAAGGAAGAAGACCAAAAAACCATCAAAACTCATGAAGATCTAATTATTTATCAAAAAGCGTTTGATG
>NZ_JAVKEA010000152.1:0-12411 GCF_040221695.1 Coleofasciculus sp. E2-BRE-01
TTGGGGAGCTATGTATTAAACGGAACCTGTTTGAAAAAAACATTGTGGATGAATAGGTGAGGTGAATGGTGGTAGGTGTGAGGTTTTTTCGCCTCCAACAGACAATTCCATCCTGACACCCGACACCCGACACCCTTGCTCAACCGAGCTTTCACCTTAAGTTGACACCAATGGTTTGACGACTATCGTTTCTTCCCTCACAAGAAATGTGACTAAACCCGCCCCGACGTAGCGACGTAGCATGGCATGCTACGTCTCTACATTCCCGTATTCCCTGTTCCCCGTTCCCTACAAATTCCGTGCCAATTGAGCGATAATCTGATCCTGCTTCCCCATAACCCATTGGGCAAAGCGTTGGGCTAACGGTGGCACATATACCAGAGGATTGGTAAATCCAGAGAAAATATAAACACCCTCTACACCCTCAATTGCCCCCACCACAGGTAAATTATTACCACCAAACGCCACTAAACAGTGATGCCAAGTTCCCGGTAGGCTGGCTAAAGCTGGTAAGACATTCCCCACCTGAGTGCGAATCGCAGACTCACTCGCGGCTGAGTTTATGGCGGCGAAGGGTTGAGTCAGAACACGACTAATTTGACCCATCCGTAAACTACCATCTAGAAACTGAATCGCCCCAGCATCTAAAATCGGTGGCACAGGTTCGTAACCCGGTTGATCCCAAAAGGGTTCTACCTCCGCGCTGCTGGCTTGCGCTTCAAGTGGAAAGCGTTGTGTATAGGCGGGCATGACTAATGTTCGCAGTTTCAGGTCAACTGTTGGTGTTTCAATCATCTCCGCATGGGTGAAGTATACGCGCACCTGAATTCCTACTGCTTTAAGCAAGGCGCGGCTGAATCCTCCGGCACAAACCACTGTATTGGCAGCATGATAGGTTTGATTATCCGAGGTTTTCACCCCCTGAACCCTATCCCCTTGGCGCAGGAGTTCCACCACTTGAGCTATCTGCTGTTCACCCCCAGCGCGACAAAAGGCTTGGCGATAGCCTTGGGTGAGGTGTTCCGGATGAATATGACCATGACGAACCGTAAGAACGCCCGCGATCGCATTAGGATTGAGTAGGGGTTCTAACTCACAAGCCTCCTCGACTGAAAGTAATTTGGGTGGCATGGCACAATCAGCATAAGCCGCTGCCATTTTTTCGGGGTCTTGGTTGGCGGAAATAGTCAGGACTAAATCCAATTCCCGGAACTGGGTATCATGGTCTAATGCCGCTGATAAATGCCTGTGCCGTTCAATTCCCTCAGCGCACAACACCTTCGTCAGGTCTGATTTCCCTGACCAATAGGCTAAACCGCCATAACTGTAACGAGTCGCGCCTTGAATTGCTGTATCTGAATCGACCAACAGAACCCTTAACCCTACCTGGGCAAGTTCATAGGCGAGTGCTGCTCCGGTAATACCCCCACCAACAACAATCCAATCGTAGGTCTTCATGGTTTTTTGCTCATTCTCCACATCTCCCATTGTTATCGGGATTAACGTCTTAGTTAAGGGAATCAGGATTTACCCGTCTCCATCGGTAGGTGGGCATTGCCCACCCTACCACTCCCATTGGGATTGGGATTAATGTCTTAGTTAAGGTAATGTCTAACGACCGATAGCTGCATTATTTTTCAGATGTTTGGATGATGGAATAGAACAGCTTGTATAGTAAGACCTCTTGAATTAAATTTATGCTTAGCCGAATCAAAGACCTCGCCCAAGAACTCGCACCGCGTCTGATTGAAATTCGCCGCCATATCCATGGTCATCCGGAATTGAGCGGTCAGGAATACCAAACGGCGGCTTATGTCGCGGGTGTTCTGTCGTCCTGTGGCATTGTTGTCCAAGAAGGGATTGCCAAAACGGGCGTGATTGGTGAGTTAGTTGGGGGGACTGATGAACGCTTAGTGGCGATTCGCACGGATATGGATGCGTTACCGATTACTGAAGCCGCCCCTCTAGAATTTGCTTCCCGTAAGATGGGGATAATGCACGCCTGTGGTCATGATGTTCACACCACTGTTGGTTTAGGTACGGCGATGGTGTTGTCTGGATTAGGGGAACAATTACCAGGAAATGTGCGCTTCTTGTTTCAACCCGCTGAAGAAATCGCCCAAGGCGCCAACTGGATGGTTCAAGATGGGGCGATGAATGATGTCAGTGCCATTTTTGGGGTTCATGTGTTCCCGTCGATTCCAGGGGGTTCTATTGGTGTGCGTTACGGCGCACTCACGGCGGCGGCGGATGACTTGGAAATCTTTATTACTGGAGAATCCGGTCATGGTGCCCGTCCCCATGAAGCCGTGGATGCGATTTGGATTGCGGCTCAGGTGATTACTACCTTACAGCAAGCGATTAGCCGCACTCAGAATCCTTTACGTCCGATAGTCTTGACAATTGGACAGATTAATGGTGGACGCGCCCCGAATGTGATCGCGGATCAAGTCCACTTAGCCGGAACTGTGCGATCGCTCCACCCCGAAACTCACGCGAATCTGCCAAAATGGATTGAGTCAATTGTGGCAAATGTCTGCCAGATGTATGGCGCTCGCTATGAGGTAAGTTATCGCCGGGGTGTGCCTTCGGTGCAAAATGACTTAGCTTTAACTCAAATCTTAGAAGCATCTGCCAAGGAAGCTTGGGGAAGTGATCGAGTGCAAATTTTACCCGAATCCTCTATGGGAGCCGAGGATTTTTCCATGTATCTAGAACATGCTCCGGGTACGATGTTCCGCCTTGGCGTCGGGTTTAAGGATAAGCCTAATTATCCCTTACACCACCCCCAATTTGAAGTGAATGAATCGGCGATTATTACAGGTGTGGTAACGCTGGCTTATTCTGTCTATCAATATTGGAAACAGTCTGTTTTGTAGATGGGGAGTTTTAAATTTTGACCCTTCACTTCGGAAAGAGCGCATGGTTTGTAGGGGCGGGTTTTACTACTATCGTTTATTGTTAATCCAGATGCGACTAAACCCGCCCCATCCCAGTGAAAGAATTTATCGATTGTAGGGGCGGGTTTTACTACTATCGTTTATTATTCACCCAGATGGGACTAAACCCGCCCCGACTAAGTGGGAGAATAAGGTTATGAGTTTAACTTGTCAACAGCTTCTGCACAAGCACAATCATGTATGGCATAAAGCCACCATACATCCGTTCCTAGAACAGTGTAAATTAGGCACAATTAAACCTGAACAATTTAACACCTGGCTGGTGCAAGATTATTTATTTGTGCTAGAATTCACGCGCCTGATTGGACGAGTCTTAGCCGCCGCCCCTGCTGCCCATTTTGATACTCTCCTAAGTGGCGCAAGTGCGATCAAAGATGAACTGGCGTGGTTTCGGGAAAAAGCGACAGAGCGATCGCTAAATCTAAATACCCAGAAACAACCCGCCTGTAACCAATACTGTCACTTCATGCAAACGCTTTGGGATATGCCTTATCCGGTTCAAGCCACAGCGTTTTGGGCGATTGAATTGGCATATAATCAAGGCTGGCAATTGCCAGGTCAGATGAGTGGGTCTTACAATGAATTTGCACAACGCTGGGGAAACCCAGGCTTTACTGAGTATGTCACGTTGTTGGAAAACCAAGCAAATCAGGTATTACCAGAGGCGTCAGAATCCATTCAACAGCAAGCCGAGTCTGCCTTTTTGCAAGTCGCTCAATTAGAAGCGGAGTTTTGGCAAATGGCATTTAATGCTGAAACGGATCGTGCCGGATAATGTGACTCATTCCCCAGTTTCACTGAACCCTAACAACATATCACACGCAAGGAAAAAAGTATGACTCGCGCCATTATGGAAACGGAAAAAGGTACAATTCATCTGGACTTATTCGAGAAAGATGCTCCGAATACAGTGAAAAATTTTGTTGATCTCAGTGAAAAAGGCTTCTATGATGGATTGACATTTCATCGCGTTATTCCCGATTTTATGATTCAAGGCGGTTGTCCTCTGGGAACGGGTACGGGGGGTCCTGGCTATACGATTAACTGTGAAATTAACCCCAATAAGCATTTAGCTGGGTCATTATCAATGGCACATGCAGGTCGTAATACTGGCGGAAGTCAATTTTTTATTTGCCACTCGCCTCAACCCCATTTAGATGGCTTCCATACTGTTTTTGGTAAAACCGAAAATATGGATGTAGTTAATGCGATACAGAAAGGGGATAAGATTCTTTCGGTGAAGATTGAAGAGTAATTTTGTCGGCTCATTCAATTAGAGGGCAATGCCGATTCAGAAAGGGGATTGATGGGGTGAATCACGATAACATTTTCATCCTGATCATCCCCACTGTTGTACAAATAGTCAAAAGCGGCAGTATCATTAAGTAGATGCGATCGCAAAAACAAGGCACTCCAACGAGCGATAGTTTCTGTGGCTATATTCTGGTCTAATAAAGGTCTAACAGGATCGCGAACTGGGTTATCTTCATTGGTAATCCCATAATGGTTAGCCCCTTTGACAATGACTAAAGCCTTGGGTGGATCTTGAATTTGGTTGTAAGTAGCTGTAATTTCCACTAAATCGGCAATTGTGTCTTGACTTCCGGCGATTAACGCGGTGGGAATTGTTTGATTATTAATTGGAGGAAATGAACCTGTTTCGGGGGGATCTTTAAAGTTTGTACCATAGAAAATACCAGCCATTACTTCAGGAGGCTGGATAAAGTTACCAACGCATACTCTAGGAACGCAGATGTCTTGAATAATAGCTAATCCGACAAAACCGCCAAAGGAATGTCCGAGTAATCCTAGTTTATTGGTATTAATAATTCCCGCAATCGGTGAAGCAGGATTTGCGTTTTCTTGTTTCATATAAGAAAGAACATCATTGACTTGCTGCTGTTCGGCAATAAACCCTGTGACGGGTTCTCCTGTTCTGGGATTGGTTACAGTTCGTTCATGATTAGGGACAATCACGACAAATCCGTAACTGGCAACGGTACTGGCGAAATTGGCGTAATCTACTTTATCCACTAATGCTCCTTGCAACATTAGGGCGATAGGAAATGGATTGGTGTTGGTATTATAATTTGAGGGAATTGGGAAATAAATATCAGCGGGATCACCATTGGTTGTAATTGTTGTTTGATAGGTATTAACGGTATCGAATAGAGGCTCGGCGCTATAGGTTGCAGAGGTTGGTTCTCCTGGTGCTAAAGCAATCAATAATGCACCCAATGCGGTTACTGATGATTGTTTTTTCGTGCAAATCATCTTTTCGGTGTTTTTTGATGAATATTAAGTTACGGTATCATAACCTATAATTGAAGCGCAGTATTAGCCAAGAAAAATTAAAACGTGATAGTTTTTAAGGGCGCAAGCCTTGCGCCCCTACAATAATCGAAGGTTAAGATATCAGCTTACCCTACGGTAACTTGAGTTGTATCAACTGATTTTGCACCATTGACACCTCTAGCAACCTTCACCATCTTGTCCAAAATAGCCTGATTTGGAACCTTACCTTTCAACACCACAGTGGTACTCGTTTGGGCGACATAAAGCGTATTGATGTCATCTAAATCCGGGTCTTCATCAAATGCTAAAGCAACCCGCTTCGCTAAACCACTTTGGTCATATTCTCCATGTAAACCAAGACGTTCGGGAGGAGTGGTGGACAGTTTCGTCGTGGCTGGGGCTTCATCTGTTTTTGGGCGACTGGCGGCGGATGAAGGTTGCTGCTGTGTTGGAGGGTTTACTTTTGCCTCTTTTGGCTTGTCCATGCCAAATAGTCGTTGTAACCAACCCATATTCTGTTAAACTCCTATTATACTTTGATGATTGATATATTCATTATCGATTAAAGCTAGGAGTTTTAACATCTATCAATAAGAATAGTTAAGGGTTATCAGTGGAGGATTCGCTTTTATTGCTCAGGGTTTAAATCTACACGTTAATTAATCTATTTGAATCGGGGGTAGCATGGCTAAAAAAATTGAGACGTCGCACCCTATCAGTGACAGGGATAACCCGCATCATCATCAATCTTCTCTGGGACTATCCGCATTGACTCAGGATCAACTCAATACTTTAATCGCTCAGGCAAACGTACAATGTCAAGGGGGGCAATTGCCAACTTATATCCCCTTACTAGCGCAGGCAAATCCAGGCTGGGTGGCGGTACAGGTACAGAGGATTCAGGGTGAGGGAATGGCGGCGGGTGATATTCGTTGTTCATTTCCCTTGATGAGTGTGATTAAGCCGTTTGTTTTGCTATTTTTGCTGGAACAATGGGGAACAGAGGCGGTATTTTCTCAGGTGGGGATGGAACCGTCTGATCAGCCATTTAATTCCTTAGCCCAACTGCAAGCAGATCGGGGAAAGCCCCGCAACCCAATGATTAATAGTGGTGCGATCGCACTCGCTGCGCGTTTACCGGGTAAGGATGGGGCCTCTCGTTGCGAAAGCCTGCGCCAGTGGTTAAATCAGCGATCGCAGTCTCAGTTGGTTTTAGATGAGGCGATGTTACAGTCGGTGCGTTCTCTTCCCAATGAACGGAATCAGGCGATCGCGGATTTATTAGCCACCTCTGGCTATCTGGATCACCCAGAAATTGCCCTGGATACCTACAATCACATCTGTTGTTTATCGGGAACGGTGACGGATTTAGCTTCTCTGGGGATGCTGCTGGTGCAGGGTAATAGCATGATATCACCTCAACACCGTTGCCCAGTTAACGACATTCTGATTACTTGTGGATTGTATCAAGCCTCTAGTCGCTTTGCGGTAGAGGTAGGATTGCCAACCAAGTCAGGGGTGAGTGGAGCGATGTTGTCTATTGTACCGTCTCAGGGTGCGATCGCCTGTTATTCTCCGGCGTTAGATGAGATGGGGAATTCTCAAGCTGGGTTGTTTATTGTGCAGCAATTGGCGCAGGATTTAGAGTTGAGTGTTTTGGGGTGAACGAGACTATGAATAAATCTCTTATAGCGGTAAAATAAACACGTCTTATTTTTTGTCAGTTTCTAATACTAATCGAATTGTGTTACTCATTATTGGGATAACCGTTGCAATTTATTGGTTTTTCCTGGTTATAGGCTGGGGCATAACTCGCCTCAGTTTACCCACCAGTCTCCGTCCTTATCAACTTTGGTTAGCGCCTTGGTTTGGGTTAATTGTCAGCAGCTTATTTAGTTTATATTTGAGTCAAATAGGACTCAATACCAATCAAAGTATTTATTTGTTATCTATTTTAGGAATTGGTTTATTAATTCTATGCAAGTGCAAAAAAGTACCGTTAATCATTCCCTTACAACAGTTTGATTTTGTTTTAGTAATTGGAACAGTTGCGGTACTTTTTTTAGCCTTGTACCCCATGATGACAATAGATGGAATCCCCACAACAATATCATTAGGAAATAATGATCCAAATATTTATGTAGTATTAGGAGATTTTTTTAAAACCCATAGTGTTAACCAACCTCCGTCAATTCACCCTAAAGATCCATCCAGTTATTTTATCCCCTGGCGACTTACACCAGGTTTTCGCTTGGGGAGTCGGTTACTATTTGGGCTACTAGCTTCCCTACTCCATTTGCCAACGTACAAAATTTTTACTATAACGATTGGTGTATTTTTTGCCTTAACTCCACCACTCATGGCAATTTTTACACTCATACTGAGTCAAGATCAATTTGCTGCTACTGTGGCATTAGTAATTAGTGTGCTGAATGTCAACTTTTTGTTTTTTAACTATCAGGGGTTTGCTGCCCATATTTTTGGTCATGGCTGTTTAGTTGTTGCCTTAATTTTATTTGAGCTAGCAGAGCGAAATCACACTTCGTATCGTCCCTATCTGCTTACACTTGGATTAACTATATCTTCTTTGTTTATCATTTATTCTGAAATCAGTGTTTTTTTGATCGGATTTATATTCATTTATGCAATTGTTAAATTGGCAAGGCTATCACGTCGGTCAGTATTTCTAAAAAACCTGAGTTCATTAATAATTTTCGTTATTTTGATCAACCCTTTAAATGTATGGCATGGTTTACGATATGCTTTTTTAGCCTCTGGACTCCAAGCGGGTTGGTCAATGCCAAGATGGGCATTTCCGGTGGATATAATTGGGTTTTTAAGTATTCATGCTAATCAAGTCTACCCCCCATACTTACTAATAGGGACTAGCCTGCCTATCCTGATGTTAATTTTCCTGGGTGTCAGTCGTTTAAAGAATAAAGACTTGTGGTTATTAATTCTAACATTCAGCCTGGGTGTTTTACTCTGGCTGAAGTGGGGACGCGACTATTCTTATGGATATTACAAAGCTGTAGGCTTTACTAGCTTTGCTCTAATTATTGCTGTTTCAATAGCCTTATCTGAACTCACAATAATAATTAGTAATTTTTTCTATAGCTTGAGTAAATATACTTGTAAAATTACCGTCATTATCCTGATTGGATTGATGAGTACTACAGCTATCAGCCCTCTATTTCAAAAAATGTCAGCTAGTCATTTAAGTGTAAACTCGGATTTAGTTGAGTTATCTGAAGCCGCTAAAGTAGCGGGTTCTAGAACAGTATATATAGAAGAATCGGCTTACTGGGAACAGATGTGGATGAGTTACTTCTTGGGAAAAACTCGTTCTGTCTTTATGTACCCGAATGAATATTATCAGCAAGGAAATCTTTACTCGGATATGAGTCCCATGCAAGTATTTTCAACAGTGGAAGAAGGAGGTTTAGTCCTGACGCGGAATTGGCATGATAATTTCATGAACACCGATAAACTCCTTTGGAAAAATAAAATTTATTCATTAATACGTCCATCGGGTAAAGTAGACAATACAAATGTTAGAGTTTGTCTGTTAGAAAACTGGTGGTTTTTAGAAGAGTGGTGGGGGGATGCGTCGGATTCAAAAAGTTTCCGTTGGATGCAGCAAGATGCCACAATAAAACTCGCAAATGAAGAAGGTAGACCTGTTGGATTAGCTTCAAAAATTAAATTTGTGCCGATTTTGCCAAAGACTACTGTTGATGTTTATCTCAATAATCGAATTATTAAAAGTATTAAAATTGACTCTAAACCTCGATTTTATAAAGTTGATTTTCAGGTAAAAGAAGGAGAAAATAAACTCCGATTTCATGTACGAGAAGGTTCTATTCAGCCGCCAGGAGATTTCCGAATGATTGCTTTAGGAGTTAATGCGATTCGTTTTAGTATGCAGGATTAAAAATCCAATTTAATACAGTTCATATTTTAAAAAGGTGCAAGAAATAGAACCGTTATATACCGGAATCCGCCGCGATGCTTTTAATCCGACTCGCTTGGCTAACTGTTTATTCCCGGTTAAAATAAATGCTGTCCAGCCTTTAAACCGTTGTTTAAAGATATCGCCGAGTAATTTATATAAATCTCCCAGTTCCTGAGCATTTCCCAATCGTTCTCCGTAAGGAGGATTGCAGATAATTATCCCGCGATCGGCTGGTGGTTCTAGTTGGGAAAGGTCTTGTTGAATAAAGGTGATCTGATCTAAAATGCCACAATGCTGGGCATTACTTCGGGCTTGATTGAGGATATCCGCGTCGCGATCGCACCCTGTAATCGGTGCGCCTAATTCCTGGTGCTGACAGGCTTTTGCCTGGTTAAGGAGTTGTTGCCAAAGAGTTGGATCAAAGTCTAACCAACGCTCAAATCCAAACTGTTCTCGAAACAATCCAGGAGCAATATTTAAGCTGATTAAGCTGGCTTCTAAGGGTAATGTTCCGGAACCACACATTGGGTCTAATAATGGTAAATTCGGATGCCATTCTGCCAATTCTAAGAGTGCGGCGGCTAAGGTTTCTTTCAGGGGAGCAAGTCCCATAGCCGAGCGATATCCGCGTCGATGTAGACTGGTTCCTGAACTATCTAAACTGAGAATACAACGGTTTTGATGAATGTGGACATTGACTAAAAGGTCAGGCTTTTCTATGTTTACACTAGACCGTTTACCAAATTGGTTCCGTTGTTGATCAACGATCGCGTTTTTTACTTGCAGGGCGGTAAAGTGGCTATGATTAAGCTGTTTAGTCTTTCCTGTCGCATTTACGGCTAAGGTGTGCTGCGGTTTCAGATATTGCGCCCAGGGGATAGTTTGCACTCCCTGATAAAGCTGTTTCGCATTCGCACAAGGAAATTCAGCTAAAACGACGAGTACCCTGAAAATCGTTCTCGCCCAGAGGTTGACTCGATACATTAACGCTGTATCCCCCTGAAAATGCACTCCCGTAAAATCGGGATGCACCTCCTGCGCCCCCAGGCGTTCAAGTTCTTGCGCCGCAATGGGTTCTAATCCACGGGCGACTGTGGCAAAGTAGTGGTTCACGTTTTATGGTTTAATACAGAGTCAGAACGCGATTAGGAGCTAAACCCATCTGATGTTTAACGTGATGGATCGGTTAATTTTTAACAGTCTAGATAAATTATATAAGTTTTACTCAAAAAAAGAGTTAGGCTATCAACTAGCACAACTGAATCAACCCGATACTCGATATAAAACACTGCTCAAAGAAGTGGAAGGGGTGTATAAAGAGATACTG
This sequence comes from Coleofasciculus sp. E2-BRE-01, assembly GCF_040221695.1. Classification (NCBI taxonomy): domain Bacteria; kingdom Bacillati; phylum Cyanobacteriota; class Cyanophyceae; order Coleofasciculales; family Coleofasciculaceae; genus Coleofasciculus; species Coleofasciculus sp. E2-BRE-01. The sequence goes on from NZ_JAVKEA010000152.1 coordinate 10,538, forward strand.
CTGACTGATTTACCCGATTATGACGAGGTAAGAACTGATTTACTGTTTAAACTTTTAGGGACATCGGTCAGTGAAGCGCTCTATATTGTCAATTATTTACATAAATCTTTACACTTGCCAGGGGATATCTGTGAATTTGGCGTCGCCCAAGGTGCGACATCAGCATTAATGGCGCATGAAATTCAAAAGACGGATAAAACAATTTGGCTTTTTGATTCCTTTGCTGGATTACCCAAACCCTCTGCTAAAGATACACTAAAAGATGATATTTTTAATCTCGGATCAATGGATGCCTACACGGGGACAATGCTCACCGCTGTTGATCTGGTGCAAAAGCGATTAAATGATATTAACTTTCCCTCAGAACGGACTCAAATTATACCCGGGTTTATTGAAAAAACGATTCAGTCATCTAATCGGCTTCAACAGGTTTGTTTTGCCTACGTCGATTTTGATTTTTATGAACCTATTTTAGTGGCTCTCAATTTTCTTGATCAGGTATTATCTAAAGGTGGACATATTATTGTTGATGATTACGACTTTTTCTCGACGGGCGTAAAAACAGCAGTCGAGGAATTCATCGCTGCCCATTCGGATAACTATCGATTGTCACTACCGATTAAGTCAGCCGGACATTTTTGTATGTTAGAGAAGCTCCCTTAACAAGGATTCAGTTAACAACGAATCAGTGAATGAACCCGATTCATCCGAATCATCAAATAACTGGGTCATGTAGTCAAAATTTCCTTCACCGACATTTTTTCGCAAGATGTTGATAATCGTTTCTGGGTGATCGTAGGGACCACTAATATAAAAGGGTTTACCATTGCGACCCATTTGAATTTTGGGTTGACCACTCCACTTGCCTAAATGAAATCGCGATTGCTGAAAATCTTGATGGGGTTTAAATCCTAATTGTTCGGCATAGTCTACGGCACTATACACTAAGGCTTGGGCTTGTTCAAGGGTAATTTTTTGAGGACCTTCGGGAAAGCCTTGATAGGCATAGTCTAGCATCTGTTTATATTCAACTGAATTCAGTTGACGCGGACCCATGGTATCTTTGACGCCGAGACACCATACATCTAGCAGGTAAGTACAAACGGTGAATCGGTCATACTTGGCTTTGCGGGTAATACAGACTAAGGCTAACCCTCGGTCAATATTTGCCTCGGTTTCTTCAATTGGATCAGGGTTTTCGTGGAGATAATAGTCTGCACAGTTGGCGTTGACAAAGCATTCGACAACGGGATCTAGTTCTCCCGATGCGACACGGGCAAGTGTTTTTTCCTCCGCCTGTTCTTTGATATAGGCGGTGACTTCAGCCGCCCGTAATCCTAATTTGCGAGCAATTTGTTTCGGGGTTAAGTTGCGGGCGCGTAGTTCGGTGATTTCCTGTTTTTGTTCGGGTGTCATAGTTTTGTCATTGGTTATTGGTTATACTCGAAGAGCGCAATGATGATGTTAGTGTCTAATAAGTATCTACCACTCATCAAGGTCAACCTGCTCACAATCTTGTTCTATTGCTTGGCGCATCAACTGAACATCATCGGGTGGAATTGAACCTGCAAAACGTAGTAATTCTCGCCCAGGGACGCCTTGAATTGTTGAACCGGAAATAGTGCGTGCAAATTCCAGCACTCGCCACTGCAAGTCTTGAGGCATAATTTTCAGTTGTTCAATTAGCTTGTCCAGAATAAGTGTATCCATCTGTTCGGGTGTCATTTTTTTGTCCTTAGTCATTCGTCATTCGTCATTCGTCATTCGTCATTCGTCATTCGTCATTCGTCATTCGTCATTCGTCATTCGTCATTCGTCATTCGTCATTCGTCATTCGTCATTCGTCATTCGTCATTCGTCATTCGTCATTCGTC
>NZ_JAVKEA010000153.1:0-38769 GCF_040221695.1 Coleofasciculus sp. E2-BRE-01
TAACCGAACCAACTCCTGTACAAAGAAAGGCTTTAGATTTATTGGGCGTCAGCCTGATTTGTACCCAGTGACGCCAAAAGCCAAATCGCCCTAAGCCAAGATACGCATACGGTGTAGCGATTTGTCAAAGGGGAACTTCAGGCTAAGAAGACAGATAAGTATAACTACTCAGACTTTTCTGGTAGTTTTGCAGCAACCGTTGGGATTCTGCCAAGGTAATGCTATTCTCTCGTAGAGCTTGTTCGGTGCGACGACGAATGCTTTCCACTAAGTCCTCAGCGTCGTACTGTACATAACTCAATACTTCTGTTATGGTATCTCCCTTAACCAGATGCTCAATTTCATAGCCTCTGGGTGCGAGTCGAATATGGACAGTATTGGTGTTGCCAAACAGGTTGTGTAAATTGCCCATAATTTCTTGGTAAGCTCCGACTAAAAATAAGCCGAGGTAATAGGGTTCTCTGGTTTGAGGATGAGAGGTTGTTCCCGATTTCTCTAGAACAGTCGATTGAGTTACCTTATCCGTAAACTCCCCGCCACTACCCTGGTTTTCCTGTACTTTCGCTTTTCTTAATGGATGCAGTTCCAGCACGGATTTAACATCCCGCAGATCGATAAATTGGTTAATTTTGCCGTCACTGTCACAGGTCAAATCGGCTAAGATACCTCGACAGGTGGGTTCCTCATTCAGCCGATGGATGGGCATAATTGGAAAGAGTTGGTTCATCGCCCAGGAATCGGGAACTGATTGAAAGACCGATAAGTTGACGTAATAAATCGACGCCATTGTTTTTTCTAAGTCTTCCAGATCGTCAGGTACATAGTCCTGAGTTCTAACAATGTTGAGAATTTTCTCACAGCACGCCCAGTACAATTGTTCGGCTCTAGCCCGTTGAGTCAGGCTGAGATAACCGAGATTGAAGAGGCTTTTGGCTTCTTCATTAAATTGAATGGCGTCGTGGTAAGCTTCTTGGTAGTTTTCGACAGTGATATTTCCGTAAGTTTCCCAGAGGTTACGGATAATCAGATGTTCGTTCTGGTGAGCAGGTGCAGGTTCTCCAGAAAGAACATCGCTGGTATTGAGGACATCAAAGATGAGTACGGATTGATGAGAGGCGATCGCGCGACCACTTTCACTAATTAATACCGGGGCGGGAATCTGGCGGGCTTCACAGGCTTCCTTCACCTCGGCAACGATATCGTTGGCATAATTCTGCATGTTGTAATTTTTCGAGGCGTGGAAGTTGGTTTTAGAGCCGTCATAGTCAATGGCTAAACCCCCCCCCACATCCAGATAGTTCATATTAGCGCCCAAGGCACGCAACTCGACATAGATTTGACTGGCTTCTCGAATCGCATCTTTAATCACGCTAATGGCAGAGGTTTGAGAGCCAATATGAAAGTGCAATAACTGTAAGGCGTTGAGCAATCCAGCATCCCGGAGTTGATTGACACAGGAAAGGATCTCCGGAAGCGTCAGACCAAACTTAGCGCGATCGCCTGTGGATTCTCCCCAACGCCCACTCCCTTTTGTACTCAGTTTGGCTCGTACACCGACTATCGGCTCAATACCGAGTTTTGCCGAAATGTCAATCACAAGCTGGACTTCTTCGAGTTGCTCAATCACAATAATCGGTTTTTGTCCCAACCGCATGGATAGCAGTGCCGTTTCGATATATTCTCGGTCTTTGTGACCATTACAGATAAGCAGAGCGCCATCAGTTTTTAAGGTGGCTAGGGCAATCATCAGTTCCGGTTTAGAACCCGCTTCTAAGCCAAACTGATAAGGGTGTCCAACCTGCACCAACTCTTCGACCAGATGTCGGTGTTGATTACACTTGACCGGATAAACCCCCTGGTAACGACCGGGGTAATTATAGCGAGCGATCGCCTTGGCAAAACAAGCATTTAAGCGCTCAATGCGATCGGCAAGGATATCGGAAAAGCGAATTAATAACGGGAGTTCCAGATTACGTCCTTTGAGCGCTTCGACTAATTCAAACAAATCCAGGGAACCGCCGCGATCGCCTTTAGGGGAAACCGTCACATGACCGACGGCGTTAATCGAAAAGTAGGGTTCTCCCCATCCCTGAATCCGATAAAGTTTCTCACTCTCCTCAATCGTCCAAGTTGGGCGTGATGATCTGCCATGAGGTAGGCGAGTGTGAGCAGGACTATCCGGGTGATGCGGTTGCTGCTTTTGCTCGCGAATGCTGAGTGTAGATGTTCGCTCTCCTGTCATACTCTTCGATCACCCTTTAAACTATGCCTTGCGATTGTTAATGCTAGCGCATCTGGAGTAATGGCATTGAGAGGATTTTTGTCATGTTGTCCAAGAAACCATGTTAAAATTCCTTCAGCATAGTGGTTTTTCTACTCTCAAGGCGCAAAGCGTCGCGTTTTCAAGTTGATCCTGACTGTAAAGGGCGTCAATGCTCAATTCATCTGACCATTCTTCCGAACAGCACAATTACCCACAGGTATTACAGCAGCTCGTTAACAGGTATCCCTTTGTCTTTTGGGGAACAATCTGGGGCTTTCTCGTCTTGATTAGCACTGTGGCAGCAGTTGGTTTACTCGATCCTGGGCGGATTGAGTCAGATAAATCTGTGCCGAAACCCTTGGTTTCAACGATTTTGGAATCAACCGCAAGACAGACACCCTTATCGAACTCTCCGATAACCTCCTCGCCAGAAAACGCTTCACCAAAAGAAGGTTTACCCCTTACTTTATTTTTGGGTCTAGCCTTTGGTTGTGCTGCCGGTTCTTGGTTAGTCACTCAGGCATTTAGGCAATCTACTCAACGTCGTCAAGTTATCAAACCGTCTAAGTCAAGTCGGCGCAAAAAACGGCGACGCCCCGTAAATCACCGTCAAGTTTCCCAATCCCCGCAATCGGCGGCGAATACAGCAGCAATCCAGACGCTGGACTCTTCCGAGACAGTTGCCTATGATCCGGAAACTGAAGTAACCGTCGTACCTGATCAAGAAAAAAATCCGTTGGATAAGGATGAGCAGAGTCTTGCCGAAATGCTGGACTTACGCAAACGTGAGTCTCTGGCGTCGATTATGCGGCGGAGTTTGTCTACAGGGCGAGACATTTCTCTGAGTCGAACATCAAGTTATTTAAATAACAAGTGACATCCTCCCACACCAAATTGAAAATTATGGTGTGGGTCCTCCCCAAATCACTTTGAGGATTTCCTGGTTATTCCCTTTCGGGGTTTCGCCACTTGGATGGTTTTGAGTTACCTCAACCCCCGGTAGATCGGCTGCACAGGCAGTTTCCTTTCCCGATAGCCCATCGGTACTAATTAACTTTATCCCTCGGTTTCTGATTACCTGAGTGCTAGCAACATCCCTGTCGGTTTTGTAACCGCAGTGAGGGCAATCATGTACCCGAACACTTAGGTCTTTTTTGACTTCACCTTTACATTCAGGACACTCCTGAGAAGTGCCTCTGGCATCAACAACAGCAAAAAACTTTCCACGCTTCCAACACACATATTGGGTAATGGTACGAAATTGACCAAACCCCGCATCAAGCATCTGCTTACCCAACATCCCTTTGGCGCTAACTCTATAGTCTAAATCTTCCATGAAAACCATGTCGCCAGCATCACAAAGAGCGTGAGCTTGCTTGAAGTGAAAGTCTTTCCTGATATTGTCAATGTAGTGGTGAAGTCGAGCAACCTTGAGCCGTTGTTTCTCGTAATTGTTTGACCGCTTCTGTTTCCTAGACAGTCTACGTTGCAGCAATTTAAGCTTGCTTTGTAGCGCCTTAAAAAACTTAGGCGGCTTGACAACAACTCCATCGCTGGTAGCCAAAAACTTCTCTAATCCCACATCTACCCCAATTGGGTGTCCATGAGGTCTTGGATTAGGGACACTGACATCACACTGAATATTGATACATGCATACCATTCATCGGCTTTCCTGGTAATTCGCACCTGTTTAACCGTAAAACCCGATGGAATAGGGCGGTGCAGGTTGATTGGAATTGTTCCCAGTTTTGGCAGCTTTACATGAAGGTTCGTTACTGGATTCTCCTTAAATTGAGGGAATAGCAACGACTTAAACTGCCCAATCTTCTTGAACCTAGGAAAGCCAAACCCGCGAGATTTAAAGTAATCCCAGGCTTTATGCAGTTGCTTTATTGCCTGCTGAAGAACTTGAGAGGGAACTTCCCTTAGCTTGGGGTATTCCTTCTTAACCTTTGGCAGGTTGTTGAGCTGCCTTAGTTCACCGGGAAATGGAGTATCTGCTGGAATGATGTACTCTTTTGCTAGAGAGCATCTATCAATCAAACATTTGCGACTATTGCACCAATCCTTTATCTCCCCCAGTGCATAGTTATAGGCACGGCGGCAAGTTTCCATCCACTCAATCAACCGTTGTTGTTGAGTGGCGTCTGGGTAGATTCGGTAGCAATAGTTAAATGTCAGCATGCCCCTATCATAAGACGTTTATTAGAGAGTTGCTTAGCTGTAAATGTTAATTTAGGTAGCATTGAGTTACCTAAATTAACGTTGGGGAGTCGTGTATCCCAACGCTGAATCTTATGTTACAGCGTGGGTCTTACGACTCCCCAAACCCCTGCCAAGATAAATTCTGGATTATCCATTATAATTTCCTTTTCTCTGTTCCCTGTTCCCTGTTCCCTGTTCCCTGTTCCCTGTTCCCTGAAAGGATGTGCTTCCTGAAGCGCTAATACGACGAAGGACATACGATAAAGGACAAATGACACCCCTTATAAGGGAGATGAACTTAATTGCGCTAAACTCCAATCGGGTCGTAAGTTTTTTGCTTGACGCAGATAAGGGTGATAAATCTCGGTTTGGCTCACTGGGGTATTAATGTGGATGAGGCATCGGATGCAGCGTTCCAGGCTTCCTTCTACATGCATTTGTTGGAGATCGAGTAATGCTACATTTTCCCAATGAGGACGTTCGCGTGCGATCGCGGCAGGAAAAATCGTATCCAAATCCCGTGTCGTTGTAAAGATTACACTGATCATTTCCTCGTGGTCGATCTGATTATGGGTTTCTATCTCATCTAAAAGTTCTGTTACAGCCTCTCGAATTGCTGCAACCGTATTTTCTGACACCGTTGTTGCCCCACGAATCGCTCGAACACGCCACTCCACTGTTGATATCCTCCTAAAAAGTTTTGAGTTTTGACCCTTCGCTTCGCTCAAGGGAATCTGGTTTGTAGGGGCGGGTTTAGGGATTTTCGTGCCAGCTATTGATGGTAACCTTTGTACAAAACCCGCCCTGACTAGGTTTTGAGCTTTGACCCTTCACAAGCTTCGAGGGCATGGTGCGTGAGTTAGCTCTTTTGTTTCCCCTGCACCCCTGCTCTCCTGCTCCCCTGTACCTGGAGCAAACCCCTAAGGTCGATAGAGCCAAAGCGGTTGACCACTGGTCGATAGTTCAAATTCTAACCAATTTATCCCTGCCGATAACCCCGAGTTCATCCGACCCGTATTGCCAGGAATCAAACGATTCAAGAGGCGCTTAGGTTCCTCAATCGTCTCACATTTTGTTTTCTCTGGGTCAAGACCCACCAGTTCGGCTGCCCAGCGACGGGCATCTTCCTCCGTTCCGAGGCGATCAACCACCCCTAAATCCAAGGCTTGCTGACCCGTAAAAATTCGACCATCAGCAAAGCTTCTCACCGTTTCCACCGCTAGGTTTCGTGCTTCAGCAACAGTTTGCACGAACTGCTGATAACTCGTATCAATCATCTCTTGCAGAATCGTCTTTTCTGGCTCAGTGAGTTCGCGGTCAAACCCCAGAATATCTTTGTAAGGACCCGATTTAACAACTTTGAAGGACACTCCAACCTTATCCAAGAGGCGTTCTAGATTATTACCGCGCAGGATAACGCCAATGCTTCCTGTAATCGTACCGGGGTTGGTCACAATATGTTCAGCTCCCATACCAACGTAAACTCCCCCAGAGGCGGAGATATTCCCAAAACTGGCAATAATTTTTACCTTCTCCCGCAGGCGCATCAAGGCGCTGTAGATTTCCTGAGAGTCACCCACGGTGCCGCCAGGACTGTCAATTCGCAACAGTAAGGCAGGAAATTTCTTTTCTTCCACGGTTTTGAGCGCGTCTAGTACCCGTTGGCGAGTATTACCAGCAATCAAACCCGTGATTTCGATGCGAGCAATTTGTTTACGCGATTTAGGCTTAAAGGGCCAGGGCATATCGTTTCAAAAATAGGGATGTAGACACGAAGCGGTGTCCCGCCACGTTAAATACGTTAGCCAGCGTGAGAACCGCTATATTACTTTACCAGTTTGCACGATCTCAGACTTTTTGTCCGAATCATGTTTTCAGCACAGACCTGTCGAATGACGAATGACGAAGGACAAAGGACAATAACCCATGACATTTTTGGCTCGTATGCTTAACATAAAGTAAAAATTTAGTACAATCTATGTAAAGAATCGTAAAAAAATATATCGGGTTGATCCCCAGCGTTGATAATAAACACGATCTTATGCAGCTCAAAATAACCAACCAATCTCCTTTTGCCCCCTTACTCTTGATTGCACCGTTTTTCCTGTGGGGGACAGCGATGGTCGCGATGAAAGGCGTCATTCCTGATACAACTCCTCTATTTATGGCAGGAGTGCGTTTAGTCCCTGCTGGAGTGCTGATCCTAATTGCAGCGTCGATGATGGGGCGTCCTCAGCCTAAAGGGTGGGCAGCTTGGTTATGGATTAGCCTGTTTGCGTTGATAGATGGTGCTTTATTTCAAGGATTTTTAGCCGAGGGCTTAGTGCGAACCGGGGCTGGCTTGGGTTCGGTGATGATTGATTCTCAGCCTTTAGCTGTAGCCTTACTGTCAGGTTGGCTGTTTGGTGAAATTATTGGTCTGTGGGGTGGCATAGGACTGGCAATTGGTATTGTGGGCATTAGTTTGATTGGGTTGCCCGATGCCTGGATTGTGAGCCTGCTCCATGGCAATATGACAACTGTGGAATTGAGTTGGCAGCATCTGTTTCAAAATGGGGAATGGCTGATGTTACTGGCGTCCCTGTCGATGGCTGTGGGAACAGTACTCATTGGCTTTATCTGTCGATATGCCGATCCGGTTGTGGCGACAGGTTGGCACATGATTTTAGGCGGATTACCCTTGTTTGCGCTGTCGGGGATGTGGGAATCTCAACAGTGGGTGAACATTGACTTAAGTGGTTGGATGGCACTGGCTTACTCAACAATATTTGGTAGTGCGATCGCCTACGGGTTATTCTTCTATTTTGCCTCTAAGGGGAATCTCACCAGTCTCAGCGCTTTGACGTTTCTGACTCCTGTGTTTGCCCTGCTATTTGGCAATCTGTTTTTAGGGGAAGTCTTGAGTTCCTTGCAATGGGTAGGCGTCAGTTTAACGTTAGTGAGTATCTATTTGATTAATCAGCGTCAGGAAATTGCTCAGGGATTAGCATCATTCCGCCAAGCCTGGACGACTGTCAATCAAACGGTTACCGCCGAACCCTTAACGACTAGCGATCGCATTATCCGCAGCTTGAAGGCGATGGGGTTAATTGCTTTACCGATCAAACTTCAGGATTCTGAAGTAGAAGGATTACCCCGCTAACCTATTTCAGCTTAAATAGCCATTGCCTCTCACATCAAAATCTTCGATTTGACATGAGAGGAATGGCATTTAATATAGGAGTACGTCACAAGTAAGGATCTGAGCTATCTTGGAGTGAGACTACAATAGGCAAACTATCATGGCAAACCCTTCAAGTTCCTAATTTCCCTATGACTTGCCATCGCTCCCCTGTGTTTCTAGCTGCCTATATGACCTGCCTGGGTGGGTTTATGGGCATTGGTTCTTTTGTGGGATTAAATCCTGCGATCGCCCATTCTTCGGTTAACCTATCCCAACCCCTAGTCCTCGCCCAATCCCCAAGTCCTAAAGGCATTGAGGAATTACCCCTGCAAGTGGGTAGTCGAGGCGAAACGGTGCAAGCCTTACAGACTCGTCTGAAAAAGCTAGGCTACTATGAGGGCGATACTGATGGCGTCTATGGAGACACTACCCGGCTTGCCGTTATTGAATTTCAAGAGTCAATCGATCTCAACGCTGATGGTGTTGTTGGTTTAACAACATGGACTAAGCTGCAAGCAGCGGCGGCGGAAGTTCCTGAACCTGATAATTCTCCGGCGGAAGTAGAAAACGCTGAGAAGGACAACCAAAATGCTGAAAAAGCTCAATCCAACAGCCAGCGCAAGCAACTCTTGTGGATACTCGCCGGTTTGTCTGGAACCTTAGTCGTATTTGGTGGAGGCTTATTCTTTTTAATCAAGGTATTGGATAGTCCCAAAAAAGGGCAAGCCTCTGCCAAAGCCGAGGATTCTCCGCCCTCTTTCCCTCCAGAGGAACCGGAACCGCCCATGGTAATGTCGAGTAGCAATGGGCTAGAATCATCACCTGTCGCATCGGTTGATACCCCATCTCCTGCTTCTGAAGTCGATAAAAATGGATACAATCCTTCAGGATTAAGCGTAACTAACTCCCACCTGACTGAATCGTCATCCCCTGTTGAACCTTCACCTAGAACCTCACTGACTAAACCCAAGAATCGGCTAGCGAAAAAAAATGGGGTAAATCAGTTAATTAAAGACTTACAAGACTCTGATCCAGCCAAACGACGCAAAGCGATTTGGGAACTGGCACAACGGGGGGATTCCAGGGCGGTACAACCGTTGGTGAATCTAATGCTAGAGTCTGATTCTCAGCAGCGCAGCTTAATTGTAGAGGCGCTATCCCAAATTGGCATGAAGACACTCAAACCGATGAATCGGGCGTTAGCGCTTTCCCTACAGGATGATAATCCCCAAGTGCGTAAAAACGCGATTCGGGATGTGACCTTGATGTATGAATTAGTGGCACAAATCAGTCAGTTATTATCCTATGCCTTAGATGATCCGGAGGCTGATGTTCAGGAAACAGCGCGTTGGGCATTGAGTCAGCTAGAACGAATTCGCACACCTGCCACAGTGAATAGTTTACCCCCTTCCCATAGTCCCCTCAGTTTTTCGGAAAATCAGCTTAAAGAACCGCCCATGTTTGATTGACATCTCCTCTCCTTAAAAGAGAGAGGATTCTGAGCTGATGTTACGCGACAGCTTGAAAGACTGTCGCTTCACATTTCTCACGATATGATCGTCTCAAGTGAGAAAACAGGTCATATCGTTTCGGCAGTGCCAAGCTGCCCTTACCCACCTTGGCTAGGTTTATTCCTAGATGTGTGGCTACTTTCCTGATTATGTTTGATGCCCCGTTGCAGTCGGCATTAATCAATTGACCGCCAGATACCCGATAAAGTCCACGTTTCACTCTCGTCCCCGATGGTGTCCACCCTACGGGTTTTTCACCGTGCTTCGGTAATGAATCACCATCCAAGAATGATGCTTGGCTTGTATAAGCTTCCTCGGTCAGGGTTAGTACAATTCCGTATTCCGTGCAAAGCTGCTTGAGACGTTCAATCAGTCTGCCTGTGGGGATGGGCATGAAGTTTTGATTACCCCGTTTGCCCATCTTGGGACTGTTTTTCTGTCCCTCGTTCCACCCAATAACCAGATTGCCGATCCCGTCAGCTAAACACCGATTGATGATGAATCGTGCCGCCTTATTAATGGCATCCCTCATCTGGTTATTCCGCTTGCGCTGCACTCGGTCTAGGTTGCCATCCCAATGAAATTCGGGCTTACCCTGTTTGTACTTAGCGACTAAGCGGCAATACCCCTGATTCATTGACTTGAGCTTGCGCCCATCAATGATCAGACTCTTCCCTTGAGTTGATACTCCGGTTAACCAATTAGTGCCGCCGTGGTCAAATCCCCACGCTTGGGAATAATCCAGACTGGGGTTGACTTTGACGGGTTCTTTTCCGTCGTCTATCACCCAATCAATCCAAAACTCACCAAGCCAAGGACGAACCGTCACTTCTTTGACCCAATCTGAATCAATGAACTCTGGCAATGGCAACTCAACCTGAGTAATTAATTCAGGTTTAGATTCTTTGCTGATGGATGGGCGAAAACATCCATCTTTGTAAGTTAAAGCCTGTTTGGGAAAAGTTACCGCCGCCAAACCACCTTTTTTTCTGTAGCCAGGTAATGATGGACGGTTAACTTCACCCTGATAATAAGCATCAACTAAACCATTGTAACTCTTGATTGACTCACCTACAGACTTCAACGTTTGCTGTGCAGATTGAGCGGCTAGTGCTTTATAATGCGGGTTAAGTTTGAGCTGCTTGTCTAGCTCAGGGTAAGTCGTGCGACACCTGTAAAGCTTCCAGCCACACCGAAATTCATCGCTTCGCCAATAAAAAGCAAGAGCGTTGGACTGCTTTTCCCTCCACTGATAATAAGTCTGCCTAGTGTGATAAATTGCACAATTAATTAAGCTGTTAGCATTCTGGCACTGGTTCACCCAATAGGCTTTCTCCTCATCAGTAAAATTAGTTTTAATTGGAATAGTTTTATACAGTTTAATCACCTCATTTATTGTTTATTATGACTAGACGTTTTAACCCTTTTGAATACTGTCAAACCTTTATTAGACAATAGTTTTAGCGTCAATCCGCCCGGACTATGGATACTATGCCAAAACCGATCGCCAAAAATCTCTATTGCCACAACCTTGACAAACTGACTCTTTTACCCTGTGATTAATGATATCCTTTGTGTGTGCAACAGCTAAACCGCCCCGACTTTCAATCCTCCCTCTCCGTCACTTATCCCCATGAACCGACGCAAATTTTTACAATACGCTAGCCTCTTGACTGCTGCTGGACTTACTCCGATTGGGTTGCATGGTTGGGCGGCTAGAGGAATGGCTTCCACGACTACCAACAAGCGACTCATTGTCATATTCCTGCGCGGTGGTATCGATGGATTAAATGTGGTGGTTCCCTTCCAAGACCCAGACTACTACGAAGCCAGACCCAGAATTGCTATTCCCCAACCCAAAGAAAAGGGAGGAGTGCTAGATTTAGATAGTCGTTTTGGCTTGCATCCTGCCTTAGCTGACCTGATGCCGTTATGGAAACAAGGCAGTTTAGCGTTTGTCCATGCTTGCGGATCACCGGATACCACTCGCTCTCATTTTGATGCTCAAACCTATATGGAAAGTGGAACTCCTGGCGATAAAACCACGTCCGATGGTTGGATGAATCGGCTGTTAGCAACTCTCCCTCAAGCAGGACCCACTCAAGCTGTTAATATCGGTTCGATGATCTCGTCTATTATGATGGGTAACAGTTCTGTGGCTAGTCTACCACCGGGAAATAAAGCCACCCGTTCTCTGTCAGTAGACCGTTCTCAACTCAATGCAGCCTTTGAACGCCTTTACCAGGGGAATGATCCGATTCATCTAGCTTATCAGGAAGGACAACAAGCGCGAGAAATTTTGCTGGCTACCCTGGCGGCTGAAATGCGGGAAGCTGACAACGGCGCACCCCCTCCAAATGGATTTGCTAAAGATACCCGGAATCTGGCGAGGTTAATGGTTGGAGATTCCCAGACTCAATTGGCATTCATGGCATTAGGTGGCTGGGATACCCATATTAATCAGGGAAGTAGTCAGGGTCAGTTTGCCAATAAACTGAAATCTTTGGCACAAGGATTAGTGACTCTAGTCCAGGAATTAGGATCAGTCTATTCCGATACTGCGATCGCAATCTTATCGGAGTTCGGTCGCACGGTAAAAGAGAATGGCAATGGCGGGACGGATCACGGACATGGTAACGTGATGTGGATGTTAGGGGGTGGGATTCGTGGTGGTAAAGTCTATGGGGAATGGTCAGGTTTGAGTGAATCGGCGTTATTTCAAGGACGAGACTTAGCCGTCACCACCGATTTTCGAGACGCGATCGCATCCATCTTAGAGCAACATATACAACTTAATGCGAATCAGGTTGCTCAGGTTTTTCCTGGCTTTACCTCTAATCATCGTTTGCAGTCAGCCTGGAAATAAATTTCCGGCTGATAGCGAAACTCAGCTAAAGCTGACTAGAGGTTTTAACCCGTTTAAACGGGAGGCGAGCTTGGGTTCCGGAACTTGAGTCAGCCTGGAAATAAATTTCCGGCTGATAGCTAAAGTCAGCTAAAGCTGACTAGACATTTTAACCCGTTTTAACGGGTTTTAGCTTTTAGCCGGAACTTTAGTTCACGGCTATACTCATCTCTCGGTTTAAATCAATTTGACCGCTTTGAGACCAAAAAACAGGGCTAGGGCGACACCCGTAGCACCACCGAGGATTAAAAAGTAGGCAACAATTCCAGATCCAGACATTTACCGTTCTCTCAAAAACGTCTTACTTTAAACCATTAAATCATTAAGTGGGATAAAATACAGCCCACAGTTGCTTGGGGCAAATCAGATGAAATCAGTGATTCGGGTTGAAGTACCACCGCAGTCTTACGATATTGCGATCGCGCCAGGAAGCTTGGATGATATCGGCGTCTGGATGAGTCGGCTGAAACTAGGGAAAAAGGTTCTCCTCGTCTCCAATCCCGCCATTTTTCGCCGCTACGGGGAACGGGCGATCGCGGCGCTGAAGTTGGTTGGCTATCAGGTGTCTCATTGTACCTTACCCGCAGGCGAACGGTACAAAACCCTCAAATCCATTCAAAAAATCCATGATGCTGCCCTCCAGAATCGCTTAGAACGGTCTTCTACAATGGTGGCATTAGGGGGAGGCGTAATTGGGGATATGACCGGGTTTGCGGCGGCTACCTGGTTACGGGGGATTAATGTAGTGCAAGTTCCCACCTCCCTGTTAGCCATGGTGGATGCCGCCATTGGCGGTAAGACAGGAGTCAACCATCCCCAAGGCAAAAACTTAATTGGTGCGTTTCACCAACCCCGCTTTGTGTTAATTGATCCGCAAGTCTTACAAACCTTACCCCCACGAGAATTACGGGCGGGAATGGCGGAGGTGATTAAATATGGCGTAATCTGGGATGCTGACTTATTTACTAAATTGGAGAGTACAAAGCGTCTCGACCAACGGCGGTATTTAGAGGATGAATTATTGTCCTTTATTTTATCCCGTTCTTGCCAAGCCAAAGCCGATGTTGTTAGTCAGGATGAGAAAGAAGCCGGATTAAGAGCTATTTTAAATTATGGTCATACAATTGGTCATGCCGTTGAAAGTTTAACCGGGTATAAAGTGGTTAATCATGGCGAAGCGGTGGCGATTGGCATGGTTGCGGCGGGTCAAATTGCTGTAGAACTTCAGATGTGGACATCCCAGGAAGCGGAACGTCAAAAGGCGTTAATTGAGAAAGCCGGATTACCGACTCAGTTACCACCAGGATTGGATATTGATGCGATTATTGATACCTTGCAAACCGATAAGAAAGTCAAAGATGGCAAAGTGCGATTTATTTTGCCTACTGAAATCGGTCATGTCACCATAACCGATCAAGTTCCAGCCGATGTCATCCGCCAAGTTCTGAAGGATAAATTATGAATTCCCTATTCCCTATTCCCTATTCCCCATTCCCTAACCAATGACGAATGACAAATGACAAATGACCAATGACTAACGACGATAAAACCCTTGTTCCCTTGCCATAGAAAGCGCCATGTAGAGAATATTCTGTCGTTCAATGGCAGGAAAGCTAATCGTATAAATCATCTCATTTTGCTGCCACATCACCGTAGAGAAAGGGTAGGAGGGATTTTGCTGAGGTCCTTCAATCAGATATCCCGCCACATTAGGCGTTAAAGTAATGCGATCGCCTAGGGTTTCATGGCGTTGGAGATCACGCCTCGCACTCGCCGACTCCTTGGGGTGTACCGAAAAGCTACCCAGTAAGCAGGAATTCGGAGCGCGATCGCAGGTAAACAGACTTACCATATAACTTGGGGGGGCTTCCGAGGGAAAAACCCGGACAATCAGTTGGTTTGGATCAATATCCAACAGATCATTCACTCGTAACTCAGTGGGTAAGCGCATGGCTAACCCCACAGGCAAATTTTTTTGGATACGTCCCATAAACGGAATAAACACGGGTGCAGGTTGGGCTGCAACCGCTACCGCCAAACTGAAAACACCGAGGAACAGTGAGACTCCCCAGAAACAACGTTGCCAAATTCGGTAGACCACTTCGACTCAATTTAAACTAGATGCTTAATTATTTTTAGTCTACAGCTTTCTACCCTTTTAACCGTTTACCGATAAGTAATAACAATAACGATGCTACCAGACCTGATATTACCCCTCATCCCTCCACCCTAGCTGTTTTTATGAAGAAAATGTAAAGCTATCCTAAAATTGGTTAAGATCGTAACACAATGCCCCTGATCAGAAGCGGTAAACGCCTCATAAGCGTGAACTTGCACGTTGCCAAAATAGGAGAAACATGGTTAACCTCTCTTCCCCGCCCCTTTCCTGGAGCGCAACCTCTTCTTTGTTGCTATGTGATAAAACGTATTACCTTGGTGCTAACGTACCAATTGAATAGGGGAAACATTGTGAATTTTATTTCCCAGCAGCACCTGCATAGCCAGGAAAGTGGAAGTCTGAATCGAAGTATAGACGTTAATTTGGGTAGCGGAAACCTTGACCAACGAGTAGGTTTAGGAACAGGCTTACCTACTTTGAGCAGACCAGGATTTGGTTGGGCTAACCTGAATAGTACACTAAAGCCCTTCTTTAAACAAGAGTTTCCTAATGTGTTTAAGCTATGCACACATTGTCCTATCTTGAAGCCAGGATAGGGTTTGCTCAACCAGACAACATCGATCACACTAGAGTCATCACATCCATGGCAAGGACGTAACACTCGTGCATCTAGCTTTGACAAGGGTAAGGAGTAGTTAAGTTAATGAACACGCTAGTATTGAGTAACACAACAGTCAACCTTGAGCAACTCTATCCAGATCGCCATATTGATGCGGCGGCTAAGGCAACATTTGACGATTTAACTCGGTTAGCGGCTAGCGTTGTCCAAACTCCGATCGCACTCATTAGTCTCTGTGATGCCAAAGGTCAGTGGTTGCCATCACAGGTGGGTTTAGACACCGATTCCACACCGCAATACTTAGAGTTTTGTCGCCAAATCCGCCAGGATATAATAACAGAAAATAAGCCGTTATTAGTGGTTGAAGATACTCTAGCCTCTGATAAATCTCCAACAACTTCACTCCCGATACTATTTTATGCCGCCGTTCCCTTAGTTACCCCTGACGATGAAACGGTGGGTATTTTATTAGTTATCGACCGAGTTCCGCGACAGTTGACGGTGCAACAAAAGGATGCCCTAGCCTCATTAAGCCGACAGGCGATCGCGCAGTTAGAATGGCAAAAGAAAGTAATTGACTTAGAATCCCAGGTTCATCAATGTCAACGGCTGGAAAAAGCCTTACAAACATCCCCACAGAACCTGGTCGATATGAAAGTCGCGCTGGATCACTCGTCAATTGTGGCAATTACAGATTCTCACGGTAAGATCCACTACGTTAACGATAAATTTTGCCAGATCTCTCAATATTCGAGGGATGAACTTTATGGCGCTAATCATCGTTTACTCAATTCTGGCTATCACTCACGCCAGTTTTTTAAGGACTTGTGGGACACGATTTCTCAGGGCAAAATCTGGCGTGGCGATATTCAGGATCGCGCCAAAGACGGCAACCTCTATTGGGTGGATACGACGATCGTGCCGTTGGTTGATGACCAAGGTAATCCTTATGAATATATCTCAGTTTGTAAGGATATCACCGAACAAAAACAAGCCAAGATTGAACTGGATCGCTTTTTTAGCCTCTCACCTGATTTAATGGCGGTGATTGGTTTCGATGGTAGGTTTAAGCGAATTAATCCCGCCTTTGAAAAAACCTTAGCCTATAGCCAGGATAAACTTCTCTCTCAATCATTCCTCGATTTCGTACATCCTCATGATCACAGCGCTACATTAACCGCTTGGCAAACCCTTTTAAGCAGTCCGTCAGATATTTACTTTGAGCATCGTTATCGATGTCGAGATGGATCATATAAATGGCTGGCTTGGAACTGTTTACCTTTAGCCGAAGCAGGTGTCATCCATGCGATCGCCCGTGATATTACCAACACCAAGCAACGCAAAGCCAGTCTGCTAGAACGATCGCGTCTGTCTACCTTAGAAGCCGATATTGGCGCTGTTCTCGTGGGACAAAATGGCAGTCTAGGTGAAAGTCTTAAACGCTGTACCGAAGCCATGATCCGCCATCTAAACGCCTTGGGTGCTGGGATTTGGACAGTGGCGGGCATCACAGACGAGACGCAAATGCCCTTAGTCTTAGAATTGCAGACGCAGAGTGGTGAACAATTACCCACCCATCTATTCCCTCAACGCATCCTCACCAACCAAGGCTTAATCGCCAAAGTCGCCCAAACTCTCAAGCCGATTCATCGTCCGATCTTAACGCCGGGACATGACTTGTCCAACAAAACGTTTATCGGAATTTATCCCCTAATTGTCGAATCTCGTCTGGTTGGGTTTATTGCCTTACACAATCGCCAACCCTTCTCTAAAATTGTGCAAGGGGTATTAGGATGGGTTGCGAATGCGATCGCAGTAGCCATTGACCGGATTTGGGTACGCGAAGAACTCCTCAGTCGCCGGGAAGCCTTACTGTTTCAGTTAGCTAGCCAAATTCGCAATTCCCTAGAACTCGATACGATTCTAGACATAGCCGTCACGGAAATTCGGGGATTGCTGGAGGTTGACGGCTGTCACTTTTTGTGGTTAAAGTCCAACGCCGATCAACCCAGTTTAAGCGTTACCCATGAAGCACGAGATCCGAATTTACCCAGTTTATTAGGCGACTGTCTTCCCCCACAACTTGCCCCCTTAGCGGACATTATTAACCGATTATATCCCCTGCGAATTGATGATGTCAGCCAAACCCAAAACTTAGCCCCCGAAACCCGATCGCTATTGGCTGATTGGGGAATTACTTCAGGATTAGTGTTACCGCTACAAACGAAAACTGGACAACTGGGGGCGATTATCTGTAGTCATTATCGGGGTTCGCGGCAATGGAGCGATCGCGAAGTTAAATTACTGCAAGCTGTCGTGGATCAACTCGCGATCGCGATCGAACATGCGGAATTATTTGCCGAAACCCGGGCGGCGGCGCAAGCGGCTCAAACCCAGGCAAATCAATTAGAACAAGCATTACACGAATTGCGGCAAACCCAATCGTTATTAATTCAGACCGAGAAAATGTCTACCATCGGTCAAATGGTAGCCGGAATCGCCCATGAAATCAATAATCCGGTTAATTTCATTACCGGGAATCTTAGTCATACGACGAACTATATTGGCGACTTATTACAACTCATCGAATGTTATCAACAGTACTATCCCAATCCGCTGCCAAATATTCAAAACTTTATTGAAGACATTGAGTTATCCTTCCTCATCGAAGACTTGCCGAAAATGCTTTCCTCAATGAAAATGGGAGCCGATCGGATTCAAGAAATCGTAATTTCCTTGCGGAATTTCTCGCGGCTCGATCAAGCCGAAATGAAGGCAGTTAATATTCATGAAGGCATTGATAGTACCTTATTGATTCTTCGCAACCGGATGAAACCTTGTGGTAATTCGCCAGGAATTACGCTGATCAAAGAATACGGGGAATTGCCTGCGGTTGCCTGTTATGCGGGTCAACTGAATCAAGTCTTTATGAATATTATTAGCAATGCCATTGACGCCTTCGATGGTGTAATCAAAGCCGGGGCAAGTGCAACAGAAAAGAGCCAATCAACCCTTAAACCAAGGATTTGGATTAGCACCGAGGTTGTAGACAAGAATCAAGCCGTGATTCGGATTCGCGATAATGGACCCGGAATGAGCGAAACTGTGCGCGATCGCTTATTTGATCCCTTCTTTACCACAAAACCGGTGGGTAAGGGAACAGGGTTAGGCTTATCCATTAGTCACCAGATTGTGGTGGAAAAACATGGCGGTATTCTAAAATGTTATTCTGAACCAGGACAAGGAACAGAATTCTGGATTCAGATCCCGATCACTAATTGATGTTACTTGAACCTGAAGGGGTGACAAGCTCGCGTCAAAGGTAAGCAGGGTATGGGGTATGGGGTGTGGGGTGTGGGGTGTGGGGTATGGGGTGTGGGGTGTGGGGTATGGGGTGTGGGGTGTGGGGTGTGGGGTATGGGGTGTGGGGTGTGGGGTGTGGGGAAAATCTTAGAGAAACACAAAAACCCATAAGATGAGATAGGGTAAGGAGCAAGCGCTCTCCAGGCGAGCCAACGAATAAACAATTTTGGTGACTCTCTGAGTAAAGTTCAACACCTCGACTCCGCGGCAATTGAGCCTGTCGAAATTCGGTGTTGACGCTGAGCGGAGTCGAAGCGTCAATTTTTCCCGACACCCGACACCCGACACCCTAAACCCGACACCCGACACCCTAAACCCGACACCCGACACCCGACACCCAACACCCATCAATCCTTAACTCTTCTCCCGAATCCACCACGATCGCACAAGTCGAATTTCACCATAACTATAATCCTCTCCCAACTCTTCCCGCAGGCTTCTCAGGGAGTTTGTCCCAACATTCTGAATCGCTTGCAAGATGGGCTTTTGCCGTTCTGCTGCTACTAATCGGTTTAAATCTATAGGCTGATTCTTCTCAATTAGCTCACTTAAGTGAGTAAGAATGGTGCTAGGAGCATAACCCCGTTTTTCCGCAATTTCCTCTATACTTAATCCTTGCTGATACAGTTGTAAGGTTACCATTTGGCTATTTGAAGGCAAAGGAACGGGTAACTTTTGCCCCTGACAAAACTCTCGAACTTCCGACACAAACCGCTCGCCGTACTGCGTCAACTTGTGAGCCGTTACCCCCGATATTTGGGCAAACTCCTCCAGGGTTTTAGGTTTTATTTGTGCCATTAACTTGAGGCTAGAATCAGCGAAAATCACATAAGGGGGAATCGCTTGAGTATCCGCGATTTGTTTACGTAGTTTTCGCAGTCTCTCAAACAGCAATTCAATTTCCGCCGTTCTCGGATTAACATTGGAGATAGCTTTTGCTACAGGGGTTTGAGTAATCGCAATATGCACAGAACGTTGTTTGCGAAGCACTTCCCAACTGCGTTTATTCAGCTTCAGTACCCGATACCCATCCGTCGTTTCATCCATTAACCCCTGATGCAAGAGCGATCGCGCCAGCATTTTCCAAGCGTCAATGCTTTTATCCCTGCCAATTCCATAAGTTGAGAGGAGGTGATGTCCATTCTGTTCTACCTTCTTTTTCCGGGAACCCCGCAGCACGTCAATAATATGAGTCATGCCAAATCGTTCCCGACAACGCGCCACACAGGACAAAAACTTTTGCGCTTCAATTGTCCAATCTTCAACGGGTTTAGGATGACAACAATTATCGCAGTTATCGCAATTTCCCTTAAACCGTTCACCGAAATATCTCAATAAAATTGTGCGGCGACAATCGGTTCCTTCAGCGTAGTCGCGAATTTGCTGTAACTGTTGACGGGCAACACGCTGTTCTCTCGGATCAGGTTTTTGATCAATCAGATAATCCAGTCTGGGGACATCACCGGGACTATAAAAGAGTGTACAATAGGCAGGTTCTCCATCTCGTCCTGCCCGTCCCGATTCTTGATAATACCCTTCTAAATTTCGGGGTAAATCGTAGTGAATCACAAAGCGGACATCGAGCTTATTAATTCCCATGCCAAAGGCAATAGTTGCCACAATCACTTGCACGTCATCGCGAATAAAACGATTTTGATTACTGGATCTGTCAATGTCACTCATGCCCGCATGATAAGGCAAGGCTGAAACGCCATCTTTTTGCAGCCGAAATGCTACTTCTTCAACACTGCGACGACTGAGACAATAGATAATTCCTGATCCTTTATGGGATTGAACTTTTTTGAAGAGTTGGTTATAGCTTTGGCGCTGTTTAGGTTGAATTTCGTAGTAAAGGTTGGGGCGATTAAAACTGGCAATATGGATACTCGGTTGACGAAGTGTAAGTTGTTGGACAATATCCTGCTGCACCCGCTTGGTAGCCGTAGCGGTAAGCGCCAACATGGGAATATCCGGATACCGTTGACGTAACTGTTTAATTTGCCGATACTCCGGACGAAAATCATGTCCCCAGGCTGAGACACAGTGCGCCTCATCAACCGCAAACGCCGAAATTCCCACCTGCGATCGCACTTGTTCTAAAAAGGGAGCAAATCTCTCTGCCAGCAAGCGTTCTGGGGCAACGTACAGCAGTTTAATCTTACCGTTGAGGATTGCCATTTCCCGCGATCGCACCGCATCCCAACTCAAGGTACTATTAAGAAATGTCGCCCCTATGCCGTTATCCACTAAGGCATCCACCTGATCTTGCATCAGCGCAATTAACGGCGACACCACCACCGTTAACCCTGGTTTAAGTAAAGCCGGGAGTTGAAAACACAGCGACTTACCGCCCCCCGTGGGCATAATAATCAGCAAGTCACGGTTCTGAAGCGCTTCTTCAACGATTTGCTGCTGTCCTGGGCGGAAGGTAGTATATCCAAAAAACTGTTTGAGGGCGTCCCCCAAGGATTGCAACTGATACATGATGGATGCTGTGGGCGCTTTTGACTCAATCATTTTGACCTCTCCTTGGTATTTTATACCACCCAGCGGGTATCCTCACGCCCTACCCATTCACCTCACTCAAATCCGCACTCACATCTTTGTTAACATAAATTTCCTTGACTTTAGCAGTAGTTTTGGGGGAAAGTAAAAGCCAAGTCTGGGCAATGTCATGCAGTCGTCGCAGACCTTGCCAAATAAATAGTTTTAACCCCCGGTTCGCCATCATGAGAACGGGCTAAGAACCCGCCAAGTTGGGCGATCCAACGCACGGCATCTCTTAAATTGGGAGGGGAGTCAGGGGGGTGAGGGTGATGATGAATCGTGCAATAAGCTTGGTTACAGGAAACTCAAGGGCAAAATAAACAGCCTGCCGCGACGGAGTTACAAAAGGCATATATTCAGAAAAGCAAGGGATATAAACACAAAAATCGGCTGGTGTTAATCGGGGTAGTTGTTTCGGTGATGGGGATAATGACGACAGCAGCCGTTGCCTCAACAACTCTCTGGCTAAAGGCAGAATGGCAGAAGGTTCGTGAGAAGACTTTTCCCCAGGTGCAGTCAAATTTACGGGATGCCAGCGCGGATGCTAGAGAACCCCATCTGATCAAAGGGCATGAGGATGGGGTCTTCTCAGTAGCATTTAGCCCCGATGGAAACCGGATTGTCAGTGGCAGTGGTGACAAGACGATTCGTCTGTGGGACACTTCTGGCAACCTCATCGGTCAACCCTTCCAACGGTATGAGGATTCTAGTCACCTCAGTGGAATTGAGCTAATTCACGCCGGAGGAGATTGAGGAATTGTTAAGGTAGTTACCAATCTGTATCCGGGGAACGCTACCCCCGTTATAACAAAGTCCGCACAGGCGGACTTTGTTTGTGTAGTAGCGATTTCAATCGCCTCCTCAAAAGGGGATTCTGCTCCCTCAATTCTGCCCCCAGGAAACTTAGGGTACACTCTAAAAGTCGTGTTTCTCTATTGGTAACTACATCCACCCGCCCGATTTAATTTCTTACTCTAACGTTATGCGCTCTACCCTAAAGACGCCAACCTCGTCTCACGCTTGGCAGGATTTGCCCCTCGCTCAAGTGCCAGACTCTCTGCAACTGGATAACATTAAAACCCAGTTGGATTTAATCTTAATGGCGCTGGAAGCCCTGGCGGGTATTGGTTCTGAGGCAATGCTGCAAGCGGCGGCTGACTTGAATTTAGAGTCAGTGGTGTCCGATCGCGTCGGGTTATGGCGTCTGCGTCAGTCTAACCCCCAGCGTAAAAGTTCAGGGGGGCGCAAAAAGTTGGATGTGGAAGAAGCGCGATCGCTCGTTTTGATTATTTGCCATTTAGCCAAACAGCATCAGGAACTCATCCGTCGGGCTGTAACCCTATTAGAGCAAATGACTGAACAAAATAGTGAACCCCATCGGACTGCGTTGTTAGGCGATTATCTCGATACATTTATTAACACCTATCAGGAACGGATGGAGCAAGGAGACAATGTATCTATGGATTTACTCAATCAACTGGCATTCAAATTACTCATTGATTTACTCTTTTACAGTGATTCTCATGGTCATCGGCGTCTCTGGTTAGCCTTATTAGGTTCAGCGTCTGCGTAGGGGCGGGTTTAGGAAATAATATTTATGGTTATCCTTAGCTTGGCTGCAAAACCCGCCCTTTCTTTAATGGCAAGAATTATTTGACAAATGACCAATGACTATGCCCTTATCTAGCTCAGTTCTACGCCGCTATACGCCACCCACCTGTACTCTGGAAATTGTGGCAAAAACGTCACCCCTGTCGCGTTGGGTGGGGAAGTCTGTGGTGAAAGACTTACAGTTTGAATTACATTTTGACGATCCGCGACAGCCTGACGAAAAGCTGGTTACGATAAAAGGCGATCGCACGGAACTGGATGTCTTATATGAGGCAGTAAGTCACTACGTCCAAAACTTCCTCAACACCTCTCCCCCACCCTTATCCTGGACTAATCTAACCTCTTCTGTACAACCTGATAATCCAGAGGAATCCGAATCTAATACCCCAAGAACCGCCTCTCCTATTTCAATAGTTACCTCTGATCAACCCCAAGACAATCAAGAGTCGGAACTACCATCCACAAAATTACAACCTTTAAAACAGTGGGCAATTTCATTAGGCATTACGCTACAACCCAAAGGATTAGTCACCCATGAATTAGTTCTGGGTCAACTGGCAAACGAAGACTCTGGATCAGTTGTTTATTTAAGTGTCCTCCAACTGTTCGACTTAGCCACCGCTTTAGATGATTATGCCGCAGAAATTTTAGCCTTACCCAATCTCAATCGTGCGGGTAAAGCCAAAGTTCTACCCCTTTGGACAAAAGCCGCCGCCGCCGTCGTGTTAGCCGTAGGAGTAACGACGGCGGGTGTGAGATGGTTCAATCAATCCCAATTAACTCAGGAAACCGCAAGCCTCAGTTCAGCCTCAGATTCAGCCGAAGAAGTCCCCTCAAACCTAGCTCAAGAACTGCCCACACCAACACCATCCCCCTTACCTTCACCACCTTCGCCAGTTCCGACGCCAACAGTACCACCCTCGTTAGCCAACGCGCCCACAGTACCTCCCCCCAAACCCGTTAAACCCCCAGCACCATCGACTCGGAGTTCGTCACCCGCACCTGCACCGCAACGTCAGGAGATTGCCATCACACCTCCACCCCAGCGCCCTGCGGCTCAACCTGCACCGAGAACAGCAGCATCTCCGTCAACTCCACCCCCTACCCAGCCTAGTCGCCCTCCAGCGCCGACTGGGAATGTGCCAAAGTCCCGGAATTCGACCCAAGTACCCGCGACACCTCCACCACTGCCTGTATTTCCCCCTCTTGATGTCACTCCAGCTACACCGGAACTCCCAGACGTGATGAGTCGTCCCTCAGTAACCGCCCGTCGTCCTTCTTTGCCAACGGATACGGAGATAGAGTCAACCGAGTTAGATGATACCAATGATGCCGCCAGAGGTAGACTCTTTGACACAATTCCTCAAGTTGCCCAGGCGAGAACCTATTTGCAACAGCGATGGCAACCGCCAGAAGACGTGACAAAAACGCTAGAGTATCGGCTATTTATTGACCAAGATGGTTCCATTGAACGGATTATTCCTCTGGGACAAGCTTCACAAATTCACATTCAAGAAACAGGTATTCCCTTAGTCGGTGAACCGTTTGTTTCACCCGTTCAAGGAGACAGGAATCCCACCATTCGGGTTGTCCTGAATCCGAATGGTCAAGTTGAAACATTCTTAGAGGATATGCAGTGAAAGAAACACAGGGGATGAAACCGAGTATAGTCTCAACTTCTTCTAGCGTAATCTCCCTAGCTCTGAAGATAACCATAATGTTGACTGAAGACGTTCCTCAAGAGACAATAGTGCAATCTTCACTTGCCTCATACGCTACAAAAATCATAACCTAGTGGTGCGATCGCACAGGGGATTTTATCACCAACTTTTCGCAACCCCACTGTATTGTGGAAAAATTCCCCCCATCAGAAGAATCGCGATCGCTCACCAAGGCGTATACTATGGGGAATTAGGAATTGGAAGACCCTACCCAGGAGAATTCCCGGATTCCCATTGCCCACTACCTAAATTACCATGCGCGTTTTACTCCTCTATCCCCAGTTTCCCAAATCGTTCTGGTCCTTTGACAAAGCCATCGAACTGGTAGGACGTAAGGTAACTCTGCCACCTTTGGGTATGATTACTGTAGCAGCGATATTGCCTCAGACGTGGGAATTCCGCCTAGTAGACCGGAATGCGAGATTAGAAACTCAAGCCGATTGGGATTGGGCAGATTTAGTCATTGTCTCCGGGATGATTGTGCAGAAACCTGATTTGCTGCACATCATTCGGGAAGCCAAGCAGCGCGGGAAGACAGTTGCAGCCGGAGGTCCCTATTTTACCTCTGTACCCGAGACAGCATTACAAGCGGGGGTCGATTTTCTAATTTTGGATGAGGGGGAAATCACCTTACCCAAGTTTGTTGAAGCGCTAGAACGCGGAGAAACCTCTGGTGTAATCCGTTCTGATGGAGAAAAGCCGGATGTTTCCCACACCCCAATTCCTCGCTATGACTTACTGAATTTAAGTGACTACAGTGATATGTCGGTACAGTTTTCTAGAGGCTGTCCGTTTCAGTGTGAGTTTTGTGACATTATTGTCCTGTATGGGCGCAAGCCGCGCACGAAAACCCCAGCCCAACTGCTTGCCGAATTACAACGACTCTATGACTTGGGGTGGCGGCGTTCGATTTTCCTAGTGGATGATAATTTTATTGGCAATAAGCGGAACGTCAAGCTATTACTGCGAGAAATGGGTCCCTGGATGGCGGAACGCGGCTATCCGTTCCGCTTAAGTACAGAAGCTTCCGTCGATTTGGCACAGGATCAGGAATTGCTGGATTTAATGATAGCGGCTAACTTTACGGGTGTGTTTTTGGGGATTGAAACACCGGATACGGAAAGTTTATCCCTGACTCAAAAATTCCAGAATACTCGCAACTCTCTGATGGAAGCCGTACAAACGATAAATAAGACTGGACTACGGGTGATGGCAGGCTTTATTATTGGCTTTGATGGGGAAAAACCCGGAGCAGGCGATCGCATTATCCAGTTTGTAGAAGCCACAGCCATTCCTCAAGCCATGGTGAGTATGCTTCAGGCGTTACCCAATACGGCATTATGGCATCGACTCAAGCGAGAGGAGCGTCTGTTAGAAGAAGATAAGGAAGCCAATATTCACCAAGGAACCCTAATTAATTTTATCCCTACTCGTCCTGTCGAAGAACTGGCTCGTGAATATGTCAGTTGTTTCTGGGAACTGTACGAACCCCACCGCTATTTGGGGCGTGTGCATCGCCATTTCCTCCAGATGCAACCCACGCCGCACAAGCGTAAATTCAAGATACCCGACTGGACAACTCTGCGGGCGCTATTAATTATTATGTGGCGACAGGGAGTCAAGCGTTACACTCGGTTCCAATTTTGGCGTCAATTATTCTCAATTTTACGGAAAAATCCCCGCATCTTTGAGCGTTATATCGTCAATTGCGCTCATCTGGAGCATTTTCTGGAGTACCGTCAAATTGTCCGGGATAATATTGAAGCACAATTAGCGGAGTATTTAGCCGAAAAAGCCAAGCTTTCTGCTGAAGTGAGACCAAAAGAATTAGTCAGCTAGATTAATTACTGGCGTGGCATAAGCTGTTTTGCATTTAAACCTTAATGTCAATAATGACAAAATCCTTGCCGTAGTGCGAGCATCTTGCTCGCTACCCATTCCCAATTTAAATGCGTGACAGCTTAGATAAAATTGTGGATTAGATGTGACGATTGAATCGGGCGAACGTCTGTGCGCCCCTACAGTGGCTGGATATTAATCTATCAAATTAGATGGGCTATACCACTACATTAAAATCTGCTTACCCGTGCATAAATAGTCGGACAAAAGAAAAAGAAAACGGTACTGTATTAAGTTTTGTAAATCGCTCTCAAAACCTTACTGTTCCCTGTTCCCCGTTCCCTGTTCCCTGTTCCCTAATCTCAACCGTTAACTTGAATTATGTCCACCCCCTAGTATAAATGGTATCAGTTCAACCCAGCTTAGGTGAAATTGAACACCTAGACTCGGAATTAGTAAAACACTTCGATGGCAAGTTAATTGTCGATGATCAGCTTAATCGCTCATTGGTTAGTTATCAAGCCAATAAAACTCGCGCCATATATCGTTGGTACAAATATAAAGAAGCGTTTTCTGCTGCTTTAGTGGACTATCTATTGCAGCGTTATGGGATTACTAACGGTACAATATTAGATCCATTCGCTGGGAGTGGTACAGCCCTATTTGTCGCGAGTGAAATGGGTATCAATGCCCAAGGTATTGAATTATTGCCGATGGGTCAAGAAATCATTACCATTCGGAAACTATTAGCCTCAGACGTTACTACTGATGATATCGCTATTTTAACCCATTGGTCAACGACACGACCTTGGCAAAACGTTAAGAATATTTGTTCTCTTCCCGAATTACGAATTACTAAAGGGGCTTATCCCGAACCAACTCGAAACGCCATCGAACAATACATGAGCGCATGGCAAGGTGAGAATAAACGAGTTCAGGCTATTTTACGCTTTGCCTTACTTTGTATTTTAGAATCTGTGAGTTACACACGCAAAGATGGTCAATATTTGCGCTGGGATTATCGCTCAAACCGGAAAGCCGGAAAGAAGGCTTTTAATAAAGGGAAAATTCCCAGTTTTGCTGAAGCCATTTGCAATAAACTCGATGAGATTGTGGCTGACTTGCAGCCTCAGCATGAACAGCTTGAACTTTTTTCGGTAGAACAGGAACGAGGTGAGATTAAGCTTGATAAGGGTTCGTGTCTAGATTTAATGCCAACCTTAGCCGATAGTTCCTACCATGCCATTGTCACATCACCGCCCTATTGTAATCGCTACGATTATACCAGAACCTATGCCTTAGAATTAGCATTGTTGGGAATCAATCAGCAAAAATTAGTCAACTTAAGGCAACAAATGCTAAGTTGTACTGTGGAAAATCGCCCCAAAGATTTACTTCAGATAAACCCTCACTGGAAATCCGCGATCGCGGCGGCTGATCAACAGGAATTATTACAAGCTATTCTTCACTATTTAGATGCTCAGAACGCACAGGGAAGTTTAAATAACAAAGGAATTCCGCGTATGGTTCGCGGCTACTTTTATGAAATGGCTTGTACAATTGCAGAATGTGCGCGAGTGTTGAAAGACAATGCTCCCTTGATCATGGTAAATGATAATGTTCGCTATGCCGGAGCTAGTATTTCCGTAGATCTTATTCTTTCAGACTTAGCCGAAAAATTGGGCTTTTTTGTGGAAACTATTCTCGTGTTACCCAATGGTAAAGGTAATAGTAGTCAACAAATGGGCGCTCATGGACGAGAACCGTTGCGTAAGTGTATTTATGTGTGGAGAAAAGGCTAATGGCAGCGGATAAGCCCTATTGCATTTGAATGCCAGTGATGACTTAGTGACTCCTTATGCAGCAATAAGAGCTGGTTTTGTCGCGTTAGCTTTAGAGAAGAAGAAGAATTAGTTTTTCGATTTCTGCTCATACGAGGAGATACCCTAGGCGGTTCAATGCGAAATGTGGGTGGAGTCTTAGCACAACGTAAGTTAACACGAATGTTGCTATCTACTTTGACAGTTGCAGGTAAATCTTATCAATGGCTGCATTCAAGCATGAATCGGTGGGCGTCAATGACTGATGAACATTGGAAGACAGCTCGTTCAGCACTACAGCGCATCAATCAAGCATTTATGACCCATGGACTAAAACCGCATACCTTCTTTATTGGAGCCGCGATTGAAAATAAAATGGCAGGCGAAATTTGGCATCAGCTAGAGGAAGGAACCCTGACAAATGCGGCTAACTTAACGAATGACAATCAACTGGCATCTATATCACGTTGGCTATGCAGTCTTTAAGTATATCTCATCAAGCTGAAAATGATTGTATAAGTTGAGAAATCGCTAAAATGCACGTCAATTGAAATCTGAGAAAAAAACCCAACTCATAGAAGATTTTGTTGGGTAACGCTTACGCTCTACCCAACCTACTATTCCCAACTTAATCCAGTAGACGGATTGCCAGATAGGGAAACTCCTGCAATGATTAAATTATTTCTTATATTAAATACAGTATCCTTCAGTTGAGGGATTAGAGTACCACTGACCTGACTCCTAAACTAACCTCTGTTCCAAGCCCATCAGTATAAACTATATAAACTATGTTCTCCTTAACTCAAAGCAACTCTCGACAACGCGAAATTCTAGAAGTCGTCTTCCGCAATGGTTGGGAGTACATGCGAAAACTGCTGACAGGTAGCAAGGCTGACGACCCCCAATTGCCTCCCCCAGAAGTACTGCGGAACGTACTAACGGAATTGGGACCCGTTTATGTGAAGCTAGGACAACTGCTGAGTACTCGTCCTGATTTGTTACCTGCCGATTACATTGACGCTCTCTCGGAACTCCAAGCTAAAGTGCCACCAGTGCCATGGAGTGAGGTTGAAATATTACTGCGAAAACAACTGCGAAAGCCGCTAGAAGAAACCTTTGCTAAGATAGATCCTCGATCTGTGGCTGCTGGTTCTATTGCCCAAACCCATCGAGCTACCCTAAAAAATGGTCAGGATGTTGCGCTGAAGGTTCAGCGTCCAGGGATTGATAAGGTTGTTCCTCAGGATATTGCGATAATTAAAGGCTTGGCAGATTTAGTCTCGCGCACTGAGTTTGGACAAGACTATGATGTCGTGGCATTAGCTGATGAGTTTACCAGCGCTCTACAAGCCGAACTCGATTTTACCCAAGAAGCCAGCTACACTGACCAATTGCGGCGCAATCTTTCCAGAAGTCGCTGGTTTGACCCAACCCAAATCGTGGTTCCCGCTATTTATTGGGAGTTGACGACGGAGAAACTGATGGTGATGGAATGGTTAGAGGGTAAACCCATTCTCGAAGCCCAGTTTTCGGTAGAGCAAAATGGCGCGGATAGCAAAACTGAGAAGGAACAGCGCCAAGAAATTACGACGCTGTTATTTCGTGCCTTTTTTCAGCAACTCTATGTGGATGGTTTTTTCCATGCTGATCCTCATCCGGGCAACTTATTCTATCTCCAGGATGGTCGCGTGGCGCTTTTAGACTGCGGCATGGTTGGACGCTTAGACCCACGCACTCAACAGATTTTAACTGAAATGTTACTCGCGATCGTTGATTTAGATGCTCAACGCTGCGCCCAGTTAACCCTGCAACTGTCTGAGTCAGGTCAACCTATTATCTTATCGCGGTTGGAAAATGACTACGATCGCATGTTGAGAAAATACTACAACCTCAGCATCTCACAAATCAACTTCAGTGAGATCTTTTATGAAATCTTAGAACTTGCCCGGAATAACCGAGTCCGTTTACCCAGCAATATGGGATTATATTCCAAATGTCTCGCCAACTTGGAAGGGGTGGCTCGTACTTTTAATCCAGAGGTGAATCTCCTTGAGGAAATCAAACCCTTGATGACCGATTTATTTCGGCGTCAGCTTTTGGGTTCCAATCCCTTGCAAACATTTCTCAGAACCGCTCTGGATATCAAAAGCCTCTCGTTACAATCTCCCCGTCAGATGGAGTTACTGCTTGACCGGATCACCTCAGAAACCTTAAAGTGGAATATCATCATTCGAGATATTGACCCTCTGCGACGCAGTCTGGATGATTCAGCCAATCGGCTTTCATTTAGTATTTTGGTAGGTTCCTTGATTATGGGCGCAGCAATTATCTCGACAGGAGCGCAAACGAGTCAGCTTTCACTATTGAGTAATATCCTGTTTGGTGCTGCTAGTTTTTTAGGGTTGTGGTTAATTGTCAGCATCCTCAAGTCAGGACGATTGAAATGATGACTTTTCAGTATTGGAAATTCTAGTTTTTTGGTATCAGGGAATAGGGAACAGGGAATAGGGAACAGGGAATAGGGAACAGGGAATAGAAATTTTAGAAATTTTGTATTCCATCTCCCTCAGCTTCCCCAGCTCCCCCAGCTTCCCCAGCTCCCCCAGCTCCCCCAGCTCCCTCAGCTTCCCCATCTCCCTTATCTTCCCCAGCTTCCTCAGCTTCCCTTAATCCCCCGCCTCCGGAGAGGGTTGAAGTTTCAAGGCTTGCTGAAGTTGAGCGAGTTCATCTCGATGGGCGATAACCGTCACCAAGCTTTGTGTATCCGTTTGAGGATTCGGCAAAGGTTCAACTTTTAGAAACACCTGTTCATCGCGCCCCGCACCTTTCCAGTAAAAAATGCCAGCCACAGGAGCCAGTAAAACTAGCCCCAGGAAAACCTGGGATAGGTTTGGGTACAGTATGGATAGAACCAATGATAGGCAAAGAATACCACAGGCAGCAAGTGCGGTTAAAAAGATAGCCAGAAACCAACTGGGTCGGACAAAACCCTGAAATGTCACTTGACCCGTGGCTTGGTCAACCGCAGCTACCCGGTATGCCCTTTGATCAAAATAGTTCTGCAACCGTTCTAAGAGGGAGGCTTCGGGTTCTTGGGCAATGAGTTGAACTTTTTGAGTTCGGTCTTTAACCGAAGCACGGATGAAAAAGAACAAACCTACTGCTAATAAAAGAGTCAGCAGGAATGTGGAAGACAGAATTGGTGTACTCACAGATATTGACCAACAACAGGTATCCTTGGCTTACCACTTTACTGGGGTGAACCGACATGATTCAACAGTTGAGCCGTAAGAGACTCAACAGCTCCCTTGTCGTTGACAATAATAACTCATTTAGCCGAAGAACCCGTACATGACGGCAGAAACTGACCATCAGTTCACCCCACCAACCCGTGTTTGCACCTCGCCTTGAGTTAGGGAAAGATTGTTACTGATGGTGTAATTCTGCCGAAATGTGCTATATTGCTTGTTTCTCCTGAGTAATATACCTACGCCAAAACCCTGCTAGTTCGCGGGCTTTATCCCGCCAATCACCAGAGATCTGATACATACGACGGGGGCGTCCTCGTCCTTCCACTTTTTTCCAATACCCAGTGATTGCCCCAGCTTCTTCCAGAAACTTGAGGGCGCTGTAAAGAACTGTATCAGACAGTCGATAGGTTGGGTATTCGTGTTCGAGTTGTTGGATCAAGTGAGTGCCATAGGATTCCCCTTCTATGAGGACAGACAACACATAACATACGGCTAATTCCTTGTTGAGATAGTTGGGAGGAGGGTCTTGAAAAAACTGATAGATATCCTCAAATTTCATCTGCATAGTCCGCTGAATATCCCAGTGAGTCAGATTTGCATGGGACAGTTTTCCTAAAACTAACCATGGTTTCAACACCCTGAAAAAGTTTGGTGCAATGTATCGATCAGCAATGAGCAATCTCGACTTGCTCATTCCTCTGGTACTTTATAACCTCAAAGTATTGAGGTCGTCTAATGCACTCGTTAGTTTGGTTACGGCAGATGCAACAGCACTGAATAATCTCCATCAATTTTAGCTAAGTCATGGAGTATTTTTCCAAAAAAATCGAGGCTTCCAAGTCCAGATCCGGGGGAAATTGTCCCCTTAGTGTGCAACCTGAGTGCGTGATCGCATTGCTAGCATTAATAATTTCTACTAGCTTATTGAGCAATAGTCCGCAATATTTTGTTTTCAATTCCTTAACGTTTTCCCTAAGGGGGTTTCAGACCGTCTATTGGTCACGACTTGGAGATGCTACCCTATTTCCGGAGGGGTCTGGAAAACGTTAGTTAAACACCCAGTTCTGGATTCGTCTGCCAAACTTCTTTAATAATCTTACCTGTTTGATCGAAGTCAGCCTGGTAAGACATTGACCAAACCACCATCAGTCCCTGATCAGATTTGGCGGTGATCTGAATTTGAGCTTTAACCGTGCGATCGCGCCGTTGTTGCTCCAGTACCTGAAAGTCTTTGATATCATACTGGCGGAAAAAGTCCTGCCAAGCTGAGTAGATGGATTGCCCCTGATAGGTCTCATTCACATCAGGTACATTGTAGGAGCGCTTAAGAACGGCATGATCACTGTAGCCATAGATTAACAGATCGGGATTAGCCGTTGCGATCGCCTGCCAGTGTTCTTGAGCTGCAGATAGGGGATTCGTGCTGACCTGATTTTTGTACAACGACAAACTCCAGACTAAAGCGATGGCACAGATGGCGTAGGATAAACGTTGTCTCCAATTCGGTTCCATACGCTTCCTCCATGAGCTGACAAGACGATGAGGTTCCCCCCGTAGGGCTAAAGCTTGGCTTTCGCTTTATACCTGACCTAACAGACGCACAACCCCCATTAAAAGTTCACGGAGGAATAAGCTAAAGATTATGAAATATAAATGATGAATTATGAAAATTTATAATGAGTGGCAAAGATTCGTCGGAGTTAGCGTTTCGCTTGCACAAACAACAGTTTTCTAGTTCTCCTGGTTAAATATGAAATAGGTGTCACTCACGGATTCGAGTCCCAATGCGAGAATTGCCCGATACGTCCTCACTACCCACCCCCCTCCAGCGCATCGCCTTGGTGCTGCGTACCTTTGGTAGAATTGCTTTGTGGGTACAATTAGTCCTCGGAGTTGTGTCGCTGGGGATCTTGCTCACCGGAATCGCTGGTCGTACCATTGGACCGACAGAAGAGAAACAAGGTGTTGGGTTTGGTATATTTTTAGCTATTTGTGGGTTAGTCACGTTAGGTGTGGGTGTCTACATCGCATGGCGCTATACTCGCATTTCCCAACAGTTACTCGTTGGTAATACAGAAACACGACCCAGCAAAGCCGATACCCTTAAAACCATTAGGCTAGGATTAATCGTCAATATGGCGGGCATGTTATTGACGATTGTGGGTGCTCAAGCCATCATCGGCAGCATTGTGAT
Organism: Coleofasciculus sp. E2-BRE-01; assembly: GCF_040221695.1. Lineage (NCBI taxonomy): Bacteria > Bacillati > Cyanobacteriota > Cyanophyceae > Coleofasciculales > Coleofasciculaceae > Coleofasciculus > Coleofasciculus sp. E2-BRE-01. The sequence continues at coordinate 33,133 of NZ_JAVKEA010000153.1, forward strand.
CCGCTCGATTTCCCAACCCTCTGGCTTGACGGTGTACGAAGCCAACCGATTCGTGCGACCCTTAGATTTATTCTTGGTACAGGCGAATATCAACACCATTACAGCTCATTTTGCGGGTATCGCCATTGCCATTTGGCTGTTCAATCGCATTAATCGGTGATTTGTCATTTGTCATTTGTCATTCGTCCTTTTTGCCCAGTATCCCTAAAAATCTGTGCTTGACCTAAAGCAAATCCGAGAAAATCCACAAAGCGTCCAAGAACGCCTAGAAAAACGAGGGGCGGGTCAATATGACCTCCAGCCCATTTTGGACTTGAATCAGCGCCAACGGGAACTAGAGACATCCCGTAGTCGCCTGCAAGCCCGTAGTAATGAGATTGGTAAACTCATCGGTCAAAAAATTAAAGCCGGGAGTCCCCCTGACGCGCCAGAAACCCAACAACTGCGCGAGGAAGGTAATCAGGTTAAAACCCAAATTAGCGAACTAGAACCTCAAGAAAAAGAACTGAAAGCAGAAATTGAGGCGCTATTACTCTCCCTACCCAATCTACCCAGTCCCTCAACTCCCCTTGGTCAGAGTGAAGCGGAAAATGTCGAGGTGCGCCGTTGGGGTGATGAGTATATTCCCCAGAATGACAAGATTTTACCCCATTGGGAAATTGGCGAAACTCTCGGTATTCTCAATTTTGAGCGGGCGGTAAAAGTCGCCCAAAGCCGTTTTGTCAGTCTAATCGGTGTCGGTGCTGCCTTAGAGCGGGCGTTGATTAGTTTTATGCTAGATCGACAAATTGCCGCAGGCTATGTGGAAGTAATCCCACCGATACTGATTAACAGCCGCTCATTAACAGCGACGGGTCAACTGCCCAAATTTGCCGAAGAAAGCTTCAAGTGTGATAGCGATGATCTATGGCTTTCGCCCACAGCGGAAGTCCCCTTAACTAATCTTTACCGTGACGAAATTCTAGACGTCTCCCAACTCCCTATTTATCACTGCGCCTATACCCCCTGCTTTCGCCGAGAAGCTGGGAGTTATGGACGAGATACCAAAGGACTGATTCGACTGCACCAGTTTAATAAAGTTGAACTGGTTAAACTTGTTCATCCGAGTACCTCGGAAGCTGAACATGAAAAGCTGGTGGAAGATGCTGCTGCCATTTTAGAGGCGTTAAAACTCCCTTACCGTGTGATTGAACTCTGTACTGGAGATCTAGGATTCTCTGCCACAAAATGCTATGACTTAGAAGTGTGGCTTCCTTCTTCGGGAAAATACCGTGAAATTTCGAGTTGTTCCAATTGCGGTGATTTCCAAGCGCGACGCGGTAGTCTACGCTTTAAGGAAACGGGCAAAAAAGGAACTCAGTTTGTCCATACCTTGAATGGATCTGGATTAGCCATTGGGCGCACCCTGTCGGCAATTTTAGAGAATTATCAGCAACCTAACGGTACAGTGAAAATACCAGAGGTTCTACACTCCTATATGGGGGGACGGGAGGTGTTGTAGAGACGTAGCATGCTACGTCTCTACATCACCTTTTCTTTTACCGCAGGGCGTAACCTTACGAACCAGTGGTCATCTTCCCAAGTATTGAAAGCGGCAACGTACAATAGAAAGGACGCAAGCAATCGTTACATTACTTCTTATGTCAATTTTGGCGGCGATCGCAGTCTTGGCGGTTTTGATTGTGGTGCATGAGCTAGGTCACTTTATGGCAGCTCGTTTGCAGGGCATTTATGCAAATCGCTTTTCTCTTGGTTTTGGTCCAGTTCTTTGGAAATACCAAGGACCCGATACGGAATATGCGATACGCGCTTTCCCCTTGGGCGGATTTGTGGGTTTCCCCGATGATGACCCCGATAGCGAGATCCCTCCGGATGACCCAAATTTACTCCGCAATCGACCCGTTTTAGACCGAGCGATTGTAATTAGTGCTGGGGTAATTGCCAACCTAATTTTTGCTTACTTTCTTCTGGTGGTGCAGGTGGGAACGGTGGGAATTACTGACTTCAATTACCAGCCGGGAGTACAGGTTCCAGAAATTGCCGCAGAAAGTAGCTTAGTAGCGAAACAAGCCGGGATTAAACCCGGTGATGTTATCTTAGCGGTTGAGGATCAACCCTTGGGCGCCAGTCGGAATGCGATCCTTACCCTGATGACCGAAATTCAAAACTCTCCCAACCAACCCCTAGAACTGTCGATTAAGCGGGGTGAACAAACCTTGTCCCTGGACGTGACGCCAGAACCCGGAGACGATGGCAAAGGTAGAATTGGCGTACAACTGGCACCCAATGGTGAAATAGTCCGCAAGTACGCTGACGGACTTGTCGAGATGTTTACGATTGCGGCTGACGAATATCAGCGCCTGAGTACTGAAATTGCCAAGGGTTTTGGTCAACTGATTAGCAATTTTGGTGAAACGGCTGAACAAGTATCCGGTCCGGTAGCGATTGTGGCAATTGGCGCGAATATTGCCCGTTCTGATGCGGGAAATCTGTTTCAGTTTGCGGCGTTAATTAGCATCAATTTGGCGATTATTAATATCTTGCCCTTACCCGCACTGGATGGGGGTCAACTGGCATTTTTAGCGATCGAGGGAATTCGCGGTAAACCCATCCCTACGGAAGTTCAGCAAAATATCATGCAAACGGGATTGGTTTTACTGTTGGGGTTAGGACTTTTCCTGATTGTGCGAGATACGGCAAATTTGGTTCCCTCTAGTTGGGTGCAAAATTTGTTTCAATGAGGATTGTTATTGGTCATTGGTCATTGGTCATTCGTCATTGGTCATTCGTCATTGGTCATTGGTCATTCGTCATTCGTCATTCGTCATACTCGCTATCGCGAGAAGCAAGCTACGTCATTTGCAATAATTGAACGGTTAGGTCGGGGCGGGTTTAGTTACATCAGGGTGAAAACGAAATGTTAGTAGTAAAACCCGCCCCTACAAAAGATGTTTTATCGGAACGCCTCTGCTCCCTCTGCTCCCCCTGCTCCCCCTGCTTCCCCAGCTTCCCTAAATTGTTCATGAGCATCACCCGTAAATGGTCCGCTAAACAGCAACAGGCATTGGAGATTTTGCTTCGCCTGAAGCGACTTTATCCGGATGCTCACTGTACGCTCAACTATGACACTCCTGTACAGTTGCTGGTGGCGACGATTCTCTCAGCCCAATGTACGGATGAACGAGTGAATCAGGTGACACCGGAGTTGTTTCGCCAATTCCCTAATGCTAGAGCGATCGCGCAGGCGGATATTGAGGTGCTAGAAGCCTTGGTGCGTCCGACTGGATTCTATCGCAATAAGGCGAAAAATATTCAAGGGGCTTGTCGGATGATCGTCGCCGAGTTTGGCGGTCAGATTCCGAGACGTATCGAACTGCTGATGAAATTACCCGGTGTAGCTCGCAAAACTGCCAATGTTGTGCTAGCCAATGCCTTTGATATCCACGAGGGAGTGACGGTGGATACTCATGTCAAGCGCTTGACTCAGCGTCTGGGTTTGACGGAACATAGTGACCCAATTCGTATCGAACGTGATTTAATGCGACTGTTGCCTGTGGAAGACTGGGAAAACTGGTCAATTCGCTTAATTTACCATGGTCGGGCAATTTGTCAGGCAAAGAAGCCGAAGTGCAATGCTTGCGTACTGGCTGATTTATGTCCCAGTGCTAGGATTTGAGGGATGATGTGGAGCAGAGGGAGCAGAGGGAGCAGAGGGAGCAGAGGGAGCTGGGGAAGATGGGAGACAAAATTTCTATAACCCATTACCCTATTGCCTATTGCCTATTGCCTATTGCCTGACCAATGACCAATGACAAAGGACGAATGACAAAGATAAGATAGGAAACAGTGTCTTTATTTAGGGAAACGCCAAAGACTCATGGCTAAAAAAGGAATGATTGAGCGCGAGAAAAAGCGCCAGAAGCTGGTTGAGAAGTATGCGGCTAAGCGAGCAGCACTGAAAGAACAGTTTGATAATGCGTCCTCTCCGGCTGAGAAACTAGAGATTCACCGGAAGATCCAACAGTTACCCCGCAGTAGTGCGCCGAATCGGGTACGGAATCGCTGTTGGGTAACTGGGCGTCCCCGGGGCTACTATCGGGATTTTGGTCTATCTCGCCATGTGCTGCGGGAATGGGCGCATAAAGGATTACTACCAGGAGTAGTCAAGTCGAGTTGGTAGATTTGGGTCATTGGTCAATCGTTCTTAACGAAAGATAAAGGACAAAAGACCAATGACTGATGACTAATTCCCACAGCAACGGTCAATACCCAGACTGTCGAGGAGCAAATCGCTAACCGCGTTGGCGATCGCGAATTCACTATAGAAGCTTTCTCGGAAGTCGAAGGCTTGCATTTCGGTGACAATGGCAATGACCAAAGAACCGACATCGTTTTCGCCTTCTAAGCGTTGGCGGACAAAGATTTGGGAGGCGCGATCGGCAATGTCCTGATTGGCTGGTTCGGGTAAAAATTCATGATCCAGCCAGTACACCAAAGCGTCTCGCAACCATTTTCCTTCCTGCTGGGCATTTTCAGCAGGGGGAAGGGTAACTGGGGGAATGGGTTCAGCCATAAAATGTCAAACGTTAGCTGTCTACAATACATACTGTTTAAATTTTGTCAACCTCAAAAGTTGAGGTCGTGTGAGCAGCATAATTGAGAAATTAATCTTTGATTTAATCAGGGAGATGTCACTTTTAAGCATAGCGAAATTATGTATGATCAGGAAAATTTTAAAATAGTGTTTAGCGATTCGAGAACAGGGACTCTCAACCGAGTTCTAGTGCTATGGAGTTAAATATTCCGACAATAATTCAAGGATATGCTCAAGGCTATTTTTTGATGGCGGATGAAACCGGATCACTAGGGTGGTACTCTAGTCGCCAGCGAGCAATCATTCCCTTAGATGAGCGGTTTCGCTATCCTAAATCTCTACAACGGGTTCTCAATCAGAAGCGGTTTAGCATGGCAATTAACCGAGATTTTAAAGGAGTTGTGGCAGGTTGTGCCAATCGGGAAAGCACCTGGATTTCTCCGGAACTCCAGGAAATTTATTGGTTACTTTATCAGGAAGGTTGGGCGTATAGCTTTGAAACGTGGCAAGGAAATGAACTAGCGGGTGGGATTTTAGGGATTGTGATTGGCGGCGCATTTATTGGCGAATCCATGTTTTATCGGATTCCTGAAGGCTCGAAGGTGGCGTTAGTCAAATTAGTCGAGCGGTTGCGATCGCGCGGCTTTTTGTTGTTTGATGTACAAATGATGAATCCTCACTTGGCTCGCTTTGGCGCTTGTATGATAGAGGAGCAAGAGTATCAGGTGCTACTACGACAGGCGTTGCGACGGCGATGTTATTTTGATCGGATTCCGGTTTAAATCAGGAAATTGAGAATTAAAAAGAGACAACAGCCAGGGATTGAGGGTTTTTACAATTCTTAACTCACCAGCCCCGAAGGGGCGGGTGTGGGGTGTGGGGTGTGGGGTGTAGGGGAGGAGACCATGGGTGTCAACTTAAGCCACATTACCCACGATAGGATACTGGGTGTGGGGTATGGGGTGTGGGGTATGGGGGAAAGCGAGCAATTTTGGGGAGCTATGTATTAAACGGAGCCTGTTTGAAAAAAACATTGTGGATGA
>NZ_JAVKEA010000154.1:0-11786 GCF_040221695.1 Coleofasciculus sp. E2-BRE-01
AGAAGGTTTTCCACACAAGGGCTGTAGCTTTTGATCGCCTCAAAATAAATTGAAATTCGGGTAAAAACGATTAAAGCTATTGCTGTCCAATACTTGGGCAAATCTAACTAACAATTTAGCACACTAACTACGGAAGACCCATGAGTGCGGCGATAGTCAGCATCGAGATAAATTTTACCCCATTCAATTAAGTTTCCTAACCCCTCCCCTTGATCCATTGTGTCGAAATCCCATTTATTAGAGGGTAAAGCTGTAGTTCCAGTACAACAGATAATGTGAGTAATAGTCTGAGTGGCGGCGGGGAGAGTAGCTGGCTGACGGATATCGCCAATAGCAATTTCTACCCGGTTATCAAACATAGTTCGGGCTTTTTCGGCGTTGCGGGTGAGTACGCGCACAGGAAACCCTTTCTCTAGGAGTTTGGCAACGGTTAATTGTCCAACTCCGCCTGTGGCTCCGGCGACGAGCACTCGTTCTTGAGTTCTGGCTCTTGGTGAAGTCATGACGCTCTATCCTCTCTGGATACTGTACCTTAGAACCGGGAATAGAGCAATGCGATCGCGTATTTCCTTCCAGAGGGTAGAGACGTTGCATGCAACGTCTCTACAACGGTTTTACTCAGGATACCCACCCCCTTCAAGGTGAAATTACGGAGATGAAATGTTGAACCCAGGTTCACACCCCGTAATTTCCACGAGGACTAATCAGAATCACTATGCAACAATTTATCAAAGTGGACAGTAAACCCCCCATTTAACGCTGGGTTCTCTCAGTCTTCTGATCCATTTTCAGGAGATGAAACCGGAATGGGTTGAGTTATAGATAAGGAGATTATCGCTGTCATGATTGTAGCCATATTTTTAAACACGTTAATACAGGTTAGGCATTTTAAGGAGAGCAACAATGGTTAAAATTTTAGTGATTGAAGATGAGGAGTCTGTACGCGAGAATATTCTGGAACTGCTGGACGCAGAAGGGTTTGATGCAATTATCGCGGAAAATGGACAGAAAGGTTTGCATCTGGCACAACAACATGATCCGGATTTAATTTTGTGCGATGTACTGATGCCAGAAATGGATGGTTATGGAGTTCTTTCTGCCTTGCGTTCTCAAGGTAAGACGGCTAATATTCCGTTCTTATTTCTCACCGCTAAAGCCGCCAAAACTGATATTAAGCAAGGGATGAATTTGGGCGCAAATGCTTATCTAACTAAGCCCTTTACCTTGGCAGAATTGCTGGATGCGATCGCGACTCATGTTGGGGTGATTCATCGGTAGTTCATTTATCGGTGAGGTAGGGCGGGTTTTGTTGTTCATGTATTGATGACAAGCCGTTTTAATGACTAAACCCGCCCCTACAATTTTGACTCAATCCGATGGTTTGGAGGTGGAAATTAATCAGATAACGTTTATTCTAGGATTCGCCAATGTCAAACCTTTTATGTTTCATCCATTCATGACTTATGGCTATCTCATCCAAGCATCTATCAATTAACGCTAATGAACTGGGGACAATGGAGAATCATCTCTTAACCCTACAAGTGGCAATTATGCAGCAGATTGCCCAAGTAAGCCAAGGGAACGGTGTTCCCCAAGATGGGCTGCAAACGACGGTGGATCAATTGCGCCACTTTCTAGACGTTGATTCCTGTCTGATGTTTATAGTATCAGACTTTGAACCGATTACGACACCCTTTGAGGGAGAAGTAAAGGGAAAAAAAAGACAAGAAAACCTGTATCAACTACTGCGAGGAAAGGGAACTGTAGATGACTCATCCTCTCGGCTAATTTGTGAGTTCTACGGGAAATATTATACTTGGCTAATTCAGGGAAAACCACTGATTTTTCCGATCGCGGATGAACCCCCCCCAGCGCCAATCCAAGAATGGCAGAGGGTTTCCGGTTTACCCCTGTTAATTCTACCCCTTTGTCATCGTCAATCCTTTTTTGGGGCGATTAGTCTGATGGCGACGCAGCCGCAACGCCAGTGGAGTCAGGCGGAAATTGATTGTGTCTGTGCGATCGCGTCTCAATGGGCGATGGTATTCTATCACATTCAACAAGAACAAGAGTACCACATTCAACAGCAAAAACACCAGCAGGTTATTGCCGCTTTAAATCGGGCGGAATCCCGAAACAACGCGCTTTTAGAAATTATCCCTGATGCTTTGTTTCGGATTAACAGTGCGGGGATTTATTTAGATTGCTATGGCACAAAAACGGAAACACTTTCTATTCCTGCCGCCGATATTATTGGTAAACATTTGCATCAAATACTGCCGACGTTAGTGGCGGGATTAATTTGGGATCATATTGAACAAGCGCTGGAGACGAAAACTATTCAACGGGTGGAATATCAACTCTGGGTGAATGGCAAAGCCCGCAATTTTGAAGCCCGAATTGTTGCCAGTGGGTTTGAAGAAGTTTCGGTGATTGTCCAAGATGTCACGGATCGGGTGCAAATGCGACTCAGCCTAGAACAAGTGAATGATGCCTTAGAAATGCGCGTGGAAGAACGCACGGCAGCGTTAAGGAAAGTGAATGATGTTCTTCAAGCCGAAATTATCGAAAGAAAACGGATAGAGGAACAACTTCGCACCAGTGAAGAACAATTGCGGCAACTGACAGAAAATATTCGCGAAGTCTTCTTTTTAACCACCCCTGATTTTAGCCAGATGATCTATATTAGTCCAGTGTATCAGGAGGTATGGGGACGTTCGACTAAAAGTTTATATGAGCAACCTTCATCTTGGTTAGAATCCATTCATCCGGAGGATCGCGATCGCGTAACCCAAGCGTTACACAAACAGTCACTCGGGGAAGCAAATTTCCAGGAAGAATATCGGATTGTTCGCCCCGATGGTTCAGTACGTTGGATGGGAGTGCGGGCGTTTCCGGTGGTGAATGAGGCAGGAATTACTATCCGGATTGCGGGGATTGCGGAGGATATTACCGAACGCCAACGAGTGCAAGCAGAAATTCTCAATGCCTTGGCACAAGAAAAGGAACTAAGCGACCTCAAATCCCGCTTTATTACGGTAACGTCTCATGAGTTTCGCACCCCTTTAACTACGATTCACTCGTCAGCCGAGTTACTAGAACATTATCGGCATAAATGGTCAGAGGAGAAACAACAGATGCATTTGCATCGAATTCAAACTTCGGTTAAGTATATGACCAAGTTATTAAATGATGTCTTAATTTTAGGCAAGGCAGATGCAGGTAAACTTGCCTTAAGTCTAGAACCTATTGATTTGAAATTATTTTGTGCCACATTAGTGAAAGATCTGCAACTTAATCAGCCCGAACTCTCTGTTATTAACATCAGTTATGAGTGGGAACCGACCCTTGATGCCCAAGAAATCTATCTAGATAAGCAATTACTCCAGCAAATTTTAGAGAATGTGTTAAGCAATGCGATTAAGTATTCATCCCCCGAACAAACGATTGAGGTTAAACTCAACGGCAATCGCGAACAAATCACCCTGGAAATTCGCGATCGCGGCATTGGGATTCCCCCAGACGATCAAGACCGAATATTTGAAGCCTTCCATCGGGGAACTAACGTTGGCACGATTCCGGGAACCGGATTAGGGCTTGCCATTGTTAAAAAATGTGTGGATATTCATCAGGGTGATATCGACATTAATAGTATCATCGGGGTTGGCACTACAGTAACCGTTACCTTACCTATATTAAACTCATGAAAAAGATTCTAGTCATTGAAGATGAAGAACTCGTCCGGGAAAATATTTTAGAACTCTTGGACGCCGAAGGATTAGCCGGAATTGGCGCAACCAATGGTTATAAAGGGATCGATTTAGCCAAAGTCGAGAAACCCGATTTAATTATTTGTGATGTGATGATGCCGGGATTGGATGGGTATAGTGTGTTAAAAGCACTGCGTCAGGAGTCTAATTTTGCCACCACACCCTTTATTTTCTTAACCGCTAAAGCGGCTAAAGCCGACTTTCGTCAAGGGATGGAATTAGGGGCAGATGATTACCTGACTAAACCTTTTACCCGTGCAGAATTACTGGGTGCGATCGCGACTCGGTTTAAAAAGCAGCAGCAGTATCGTAGTGAACTTGAGCAAGCACAGGATCAACTCGATTATTTGATGCATCATGACTCCTTAACTAACTTGCCTAATCAGTTATCGTTACGGGAACAATTTAAACAAATAAAATCGACGCATAGCCAGCAATTAATGACGATTATATGTGTCGGTTTAGATCGGTTTAATCAAATTAATGATGACTTAGGGCATAGTGTAGGCGATCGCTTATTACAAGCGGTAGCTCAACGTTTAGTTAACGGAGTCACCTCTGAGGATTATGTGGCACGATTAGGCAGCGGTCAATTTGCGATTATTCTGCCCACAACCCCCCATAAAAAAGATGCCGTTCTCATTGCCCAAACTCTCTTAGAACAATTCTCCCAAACCTTTGCCATTGATGACCAAGAAATTTTTATCACTGCTAGTATTGGCATGGCACTCTATCCCCGTGATGGCAGGGATATTGAACAGTTACTCAATCAGGCAAATAAAGCCATGTTTCAGGCAAAGCAACAGGGCGGAAATTGCCATCAGTTTTACTCGATTACCTTAAGTAAAGGAACCTCAGATCGGGTGGCATTAAAAACGAATTTACGCTATGCCTTAGAACGAGATGAACTTCAGGTTTACTATCAACCGCAACTTGATTTGGAAACAGGTAAAATTATCGGGGCGGAAGCCCTGTTGCGCTGGGAACATCCCGAACGGGGACTGGTTTCTCCGATTAAATTTATTCCCCTCGCCGAAGAAACCGGGTTAATCCTGCCGATTGGAGAATGGGTATTAAAAATGGCTTGCCAGCAAACTCGCCATTGGCAAAAAGTGGCTTATCCTCATTTAAAAATTGCCGTCAATTTATCCGGGCGTCAATTTCAGCAACTAGACTTGCGTCATCGATTAGTCAAGATTTTCACCGAAACCGGATTGCGCCCGGAGTATTTAGAATTAGAATTAACGGAGAGTATGCTGGTGGAAAATACCGATGTAGCGATTCGCCGCTTACAGGCATTAAAAGCGCTGGGTGTGGAGATTGCCATTGATGATTTTGGTACAGGGTATTCGTCTTTAAGCTATTTACAGCAGTTTCCCTTTGATACCTTGAAAATTGACCGCTGTTTTATTCGCAATATTCAGGATAATCCGAGTCAGGCGGCAATTACCCAAGCGATTATTGAAATGGCAAATACGCTGGATTTAAAATTAGTGGCGGAAGGAGTGGAAACGGATGCGGAACTTTCCTTTGTCGTACAGCATCACTGTCATAAAATGCAAGGGTATCTGTTTAGTAAGCCTTTGCCCGCTAAGGAATTTGAATCCTTGTTATTTAGCGGAAAATATTTAGCGGGGGTAAATCTTTCATCCGTTTGAGGACACCTGATGTTTCCGAATGTAGGGGCGGGTTTTACAACTATCCTTTCTTCCCTCACCCAGATGCGACTAAACCCGCCCTGATTAAGCCTTGGGTTAAAACCCAAGTCTCAAAGCGAAAGTTGTCTAAAGACGACTGCATATCTAGTCTTAGTCCATTTTAATGGACTTAAGCTATGAGCCAAGAACTTGAGTTCTTGGCAGATGTGGCGGCTTACCGACAAAAGTGCAAACTATCAGATTTAACCCTTCAGTTCCCGCGTCGTCAATCTGTTTTAATTTCTACCAAAAATCTTGATAACTACCATGAAAAAAATTCTGATTATCGAAGACGAAGAAACCGTCCGAGAGATTAAGCCTTGGATTAAAACCCAAGTCTCAAAGCGAAAATCGTCTAAAGACGGCTGCATATCTAGTCTTAGTCCATTTTAATGGACTTAAGCTATGAGCCAAGAACTTGAGTTCTTGGCGGGTGTCAGGGCTTACCGACAAAAGTGCAAACTATCAGATTTAACCCTTCAGTTCCCGCGTCGTCAATCTGTTTTAATTTCTACCAAAAATCTTGATAACCACCATGAAAAAAATTCTGATTATCGAAGACGAAGAAACCGTCCGAGAGATTAAGCCTTGGGTTAAAACCCAAGTCTCAAAGCGAAAGTTGTCTAAAGACGACTGAACATCTAGTCTGAGTCCATTTTAATGGACTTAAGCTATGAGCCAAGAACTTGAGTTCTTGGCAGATGTCAGGGCTTACCGACAAAAGTGCAAACTATCAGATTTAACCCTTCAGTTCCCGTGTCGTCAATCTGTTTTAATTTCTACCAAAAATCTTGATAACCACCATGAAAAAAATTCTAATTATCGAAGACGAAGAAACCGTCCGAGAGATTAAGCCTTGGATTAAAACCCAAGTCTCAAAGCGAAAGTCGTCTAAAGACGACTGCACATCTAGTCTGAGTCCATTTTAATGGACTTAAGCTATGAGCCAAGAACTTGAGTTCTTGGCAGATGTGACGGCTTACCAATAGAGGTGCAAACTATCAGATTTAACCCTTCAGTTCCCGCGTAGTAAATCTGTTTTAATTTATGCCAAAAATGTTGATAACAACCATGAAAAAAATTCTAATTATCGAAGACGAAGAAACCGTCCGGGAAAATCTCATGGAATTGCTGGAAGCCGAAGAATTTGAAGTCTGCGGCGCTGGGGATGGTTGTGCAGGATTGGATTTAGTGCAGCAGTATCAACCGGATTTAATTTTATGTGATGTGATGATGCCCAAATTAGACGGATTTGGCGTCTTAAATACATTGCGGAAAAACCCCGTAACCGCCACAATCCCATTTATGTTTCTCACCGCCCGCACCGATAAAACGGATTTGCGTCAAGGGATGGAACTAGGGGCAGATGATTATATCACAAAGCCCTTTAGTGTCGATGAATTACTGAATGCGATTGCCTCCCGGTTACAAAAACAAGCGATAATTGAGGAACAACAAACCCAAAAACTCGACCAGTTACGCACCAGTATCAGTCTGTCTCTCCCTCACGAAATGCGATCGCCGCTAACGAATATTCTGGGATTTTCCCAGTTATTAGTGGAAGAAGCGGATACCCTGGAACGGCAGGAAATCAAGGAAATGTCGGAAAGTATCCGCAAGTCCAGCGAACGATTACACCGATTGATTCAAAACTTTTTACTCTACGCCGAACTTGAACTCACCGTAACGGATGCGAATCGGATTCAAGCCTTACGCAGTTCTCGAATCAGTTCCGCCGCCTCAGTGATTGAAGCCATGGTTTGGCAACAGGCGAAACGCAGGAATCGAGAGGCTGATGTCAAGCTTGATGTACATGATTCCAGTCTACAAATAGCCAAAACTCGGATGGAGAAAATTGTCGAAGAATTAGTGGATAATGCGTTGAAATATTCGACCCCTGGCACTCCGGTTTCGGTAACGGGGAGGACGGTTCCCAATCAATCATTCTACGCCTTATCAGTTAGCGATCGCGGACGGGGGATGAGTCAGGAACAAATTACTAAGTTGGGGGCGTATCAGCAGTTTGAACGTAAACTGTATGCCCAACAAGGGACAGGATTGGGACTGAGTATCAGTAAGCGGTTAATCGAACTGTTGGGGGGAACTTTAACCATTGATAGCATACCCAATCAACACACCACCGTTCGCGTTCTTCTTCCTGTCTAATCAGGGAAGATGGGGAAGATGGGGAAGATGGGGGAGATGGGGAAGATGGGGAAGATGGGGGAGATGGGGGAGATGGGGAAGAGATGTCCTAATCAACGAATGACAAATGACAAATGACAAATGACAAATGACCAAGCTACCCTAGGGAAGCGGGATTTGACTGATTTGGGTTTCAGTTATGGCAGGACACAGTAAGTGGGCAAATATTAAGCGCCAGAAGGCGAGAGTGGACGCAGCGAAGGGGAAAACCTTTGCCAAACTCTCACGGGAGATCATTGTCGCCGCCCGTAGTGGCGTTCCTGACCCGAATGGGAATTTCCGCTTACGCACCGCGATTGAGAAGGCGAAGGCGGCGGGTATTCCCAATGATAATATTGACCGGGCGATCGCGAAAGGGTCGGGTCAGTTTGATAGTGGTAGCGACAACCTGGAAGAGATTCGCTATGAGGGCTATGGTCCGGGAGGTGTGGCGATTCTAATTGAAGCCCTTACCGATAATCGTAACCGCACGGCGGCAGATTTGCGATCGGCGTTTACCAAGAATGGCGGAAATCTGGGGGAAACGGGTTGTGTGAGTTGGATGTTTGAACAAAAAGGAGTGGTAACGGTAGGGGGTGAGGTGTCCGAGGATCGGCTATTGGAAGCCTCACTGACTGGTGGCGCCCAAACTTATGAGTGGATAGAAGACGACGAGGAACCGGGGGTGGAAGTTGTCACCGAAGTCACCAATCTAGAACACCTGAATCAAACCTTACAGGATCAAGGCTTCAGCGTGCGCGATGCTGAGTTACGTTGGATACCGGGGAATAGCATAGAAATTACTGATCCGGATGTGGCGCGATCGCTCCTAAAATTAATGGATGCCCTAGATGAGTTGGATGATGTGCAGAACGTCACCGCCAATTTTGAAATGGCAGATGATTTGGTGTCGTTGACGATGGCGTGAGACGAGGATCAACCATGACACAGGCACTCTTACACCCCAAAGCCCAACGGTTCGTCCATTCTGGAATGAGTTGGCAACAGTTTAAATTACTACAGGAAAGTTTTGCCGACTCTCCGGGAATACGGCTGGCTTACTACAAAGGAGAGGTTGAAATCTTGACCGTTTCCCCAGATCATGAATCAATCAGCCGCATGATTGCCGGTTTGCTAATCCTGTATTTTCTGGAGAACGAAATCGAATTCAACCCATTAGGGAGTTGTACTCAAGAGAAATCTGAGGACGTTTCCGCCCAAGCTGACGAATCCTTTGCCATCGGTAGTTCAACAGCGACTACCCCTAACCTCTCGATTGAAGTGGTTTTTACCAGTGGCGGCGAACGAAAGTTAACCCGCTACAAAGCATTAGGGGTTCCAGACGTATGGTTTTGGGAAGATGGTGTACTCAGAATGTACCAGTTGCAGGAATCGGGATATGAACGGATCACGCGATCGCGCGTTCTACCCAATCTTGATATTAACCTACTGTCTCGGTGTCTGATGATGGCATCCAAAGTTGAAGCCACGCGGGAATTCAAACGCGGTATCTCTGAATAAGTTTGTAGTTTGTCGTTTGTAGTAAGGGCTTTAGCCCTATTTTATCAGGCATGAGACATCAACCCCACCGACAAATAAAATCGTAGGGTGGGTTAGGCGGTATTTAATCCAGACAATAACCATTTCAGTAGATATCCGCCGTAACCCACCACTCACTTAACCCCCTATCATGATCAATCAACCCATAATTAAACCCTATTTTCATATTGAAATTCTCGATTCCACCGTATTTTTAATCTCAGAACAGGAATCCTTCGCCCTCAGCGGACAGCTTTACACCCAATTAACCCCCTTACTCACCGGACAAACCGTTGACGATATCATTGAACAACTACAAGACACCGCCTCAGCAGCGGACATTTACTATGCCCTCATGTTAATGGAACAAAAGGGGTATATTGTCGAAGCCCAGAATCACATCTCATCCGAAATCGCGGCTTTTCTGGCAACCTTACCCGTTAATCCAATCTCAGCATGGCATCGCTTACAAACCACAACCGTATCGGTGCAATCCTTGGCAACCTGTTCCGTTCCAGACATCAAAACCCATCTGGAATCCCTCTCCCTAAACCTGGGGAAAGACGGTGATTTAACCCTAGTTGTCACCGATGACTATTTGCGCCCCGAACTCGCCGACATTAACCACCAAGCTTGGCAAAACCAACAGCCTTGGCTATTAATCAAACCCATCGGGACAACCCTCTGGCTAGGACCCCTATTTCTACCTGGAAAAACTGGATGTTGGCACTGTTTAGCGCAACGGTTACGCACCAATCGCCCGGTGGAAACCTATATCCAAAACCAAAACCCAAAGGCATCAGTTTTTCCCACTGCCAAAGCTGTCCTCCCATCCACCTGGCAAACCGGATTAAATCTCGCGGCGACGGAACTGATTAAATGGATTGTCCAAGGCGAAAATCCCCAAGTTACGGGACAAATTATTACCGTCGATACCCTATCCCTAAACACCGAAACCCATACCTTAGTTCAGCGTCCTCAATGTTCCTGCTGTGGCAATCCGCAACAGTTTAACCAAACCCCATCTCCTATCTATCTCAACAGTCAGAGGAAAACCTTTACCCGTGATGGAGGACACCGTTCTGTCTCACCAGAAGCCACGCTGAAAAAATATCAGCATCATGTGAGTCCGATTACGGGAGTTGTGCATACATTACACCCGAAAAAACTGACAGACAATGGGGTGATTCACAGTTATTATGCGGGACACAACTTTGCCATGATGTTTGATCCCCTCTACTTTTTGCGGCAAACCGTGCGCGGGAAAAGTGGCGGGAAAGGGAAAACCGATAGTCAGGCAAAAGCGAGTGCGCTATGTGAAGCGATTGAGCGCTATTGTGGCATATTTCAAGGGGATGAGATTCGCCAAAGGGGATGTTATCAGGAGTTAGGCGATCGGGCGATTCATCCGAATCACTGTATGCTTTATAGTGAAGCGCAGTATGAGAATCGTCAGGAAAGTAATGAACAAGCGACGCCGAGTCAACAGGTTCCCGAACCCTTTGATCCGCAACAGGAATTAGACTGGACGCCTGTTTGGTCATTAACCCATCAACAGTTTAAATATATTCCTACGGCTTATTGTTATTACGGCTATCCCAGAGAACAAAATCCCTATTGTTGGGCAAATTCTAATGGCGCAGCGGCAGGGAATACGGTAGAAGAGGCAATTTTGCAAGGGTTTATGGAGTTAGTAGAACGGGATGGAGTGGCGTTGTGGTGGTATAATCGGGTGCAGCGTCCAGGGGTCGATTTAGCGAGTTTTGATGACCCGTATTTAGCGGAGGTGGTTGAGTATTATCGCTCAATTCATCGGGAGATGTGGGTGATTGATATAACGACGGATTTGAATGTGCCGACGTTTACGGCGATTTCTCGACGAGTTGATCGTGAGATTGAAGATATTGTCTTCGGTTTCGGCGCTCATTTTGACCCGAAAATTGCTCTATTACGCGCGATAACGGAGATGAATCAGGTGCTTCCGGCTGTGTTATCGGTGGCGGATGATGGAACAACGGCGTATCGTTTTAATGATCCGGTGGCGTTAGACTGGTGGCAAAGGGCGACGATTGCAAATCAGCCCTATCTGGTTCCTGATTCTAGGGTGAAGATGAAGGGTTATGGTGATTATTCTCAGATGGGATGCGATGATTTGGCGGAAGATGTCAGGAGTTGTGTCAATATTGTTGGAAAGCAGGGCTTGGAGGTGTTAGTTTTAGATCAGACTCGTCCGGATATTGGATTGCCTGTGGTTAAGGTGATTGTGCCGGGATTGCGTCATTTTTGGCAGCGATTGGCGTTTGGACGGTTGTATGATGTTCCGGTAAAATTGGGTTGGTTGTCTCAACCGTTGCTGGAGTCTCAGCTTAATCCGATTCCTATGTTTTTGTGATTGTAGGGGGCAACCGCTTCCTTCTTGCTCCCCTCTCCCCTGGTGGGAGAGGGGCTGGGGGTGAGCTGACAGGTGTAGGTTTTTTACTGTGCGGTTGGGGCAAGACAAGGAGGGCAAGGGGGACAAGAGGACAAGGGAGGAAAACCGTACAGAATCTTGTTCGGTCAAGCTAACTTCTAAAAGCCGAAATGCCCGATTTTTCGT